>CATPCK010000325.1 GCA_955652655.1 uncultured Ktedonobacteraceae bacterium
ATTGATCCGGGCCTGTATTTAGTTTATGTTCTTCGGCTCCTTCCAGGACAAGACCCCGGCGTGTACGCAGGCGGATAGTGGGGGCATTGCGACGAACGTGGCGGTCAGTAATGCTGTCTCGTGCTCCGTTGCCGCTACCTACTTTCACTCCTTCTCCCTGAGCCAGGAGTTCATGCAACGTATCATAGCGGAGAAGTCCACGCTCTGTGAGAACGAGGCTTTCTCCTGTGAGGCAGGCCCAGCCTTCATTCATGACCTTGGTCTGTGCTTGAGGAATAAAGTAGAGCATCTCGGTGCGCACTATCTCGATGATATCACGCTGCCAGGGCTGCAGATGGGGAGCGTAACGCATTAAGAAGAGCAGGATATCTTTCTCTGGCTTTTCAGGAAACTTTGGCGGTCTGCCCGGCCTCCGGTCACGGTCCTCCTCGGCCTCTTTCGCTTTTCTATCAAGGCTCCAGAGGTCATCGTATTCGCTTGTCAGCCGTGTGGATTTCTGTTCTTCCTTCTTAGAGGGTTCATCTCCACGCAGCAGCAAATTGTAGTCAACGTGCTCCTGGATGGAGAGTGCTGCATCCAGAAAACGCTCGACTTCAGCCTTGCCATGATCGAACTCGTACTTGGCAACGCGCTCGGCGTGGATGCTCACTTTGTCGATCATGCGGCGGGAAGTGCTCTGGAAGTACGCATTGTTCTTGAAAAAGTCGGTATGGCCGAAAACATGTGCGGCCACAAAGGTATTTTGTAGGAGATTATTCATATCCATCAGGAAGGCGTAGCTAGGATTGGTGTTGACCACCATCTCATAGATTTTGCTCAACCCGAAGTCATACTGCATCTTTTGCCGATAATAAGCTTTACCATGCGTCCAGTGACTGAAGCGACCGGGCAAACCATAGGAGGCAAACTCGTACATGATGCTTGCCGGCACCAGTTCAAAATGTGTAGGAAAGGGATCAAGTCCAAACTTAAGTGCCTCCTCCCAGGCACAATCTATTGAATCTCGCAGTCGTTCGATCTCACTATCTGCCATACAATAGGCTCCTTCCAGGGTAGAGATCAAGGGTTTTCAGTTTCACCACTCACTAATTCATCGCAATTGTCTCTGATTCTGCGACATAAAAATTTCAATGTGGGGAACATCCCCACATTTCCCTTACTGAGAGGCCATCGCCCCGCGGTACTCCGCGCTATCCGGCTCTCACAATCAGCCGATGGTGAGGGGATCACGTTGGGCGAAGAACTTCCGCAGAGCGGGATACACTTCCTTCTTATCTGAGATAGTCACGGCGATGAACTTTTTGTCGGAGATCTTGTTGTAAGCTCCCATGAGCGTACTGGGTGAGCGATAATGCCCTTCGCGAATTTCGCCATAACCAAAGATATTGCAGAGTTCCATCAGTCTATTGACCAACTGAACGCAGCGGTCATTATCCCACGGCAGGTTATCTCCGTCGGAGAAGTGGAAGGGATAAATGTTCCAGTCATGCGGGTTGTAGCGTTGTTTGATGATCTCTAAAGCCAGCTCATAGGCTGATGAAACCTGCGTTCCGCCGCTCTCTCCCTTGTGGAAAAACTCCTCTTCGGTGACTTCTTTGGCCTCGGTATGGTGGCTGACGAAGACGATCTGGACGTTGTTGTATTTCGTGCGCAGGAAGCGGACCATCCAGAAGTAGAAACTACGTGCAATGTATTTCTCAAACTCGCCCATACTTCCGGAAACATCCATCATAGCTATGACCACCGCGTTTGATTGGTATTTGATGGTTGGTTCCCAGACTTTGAAGCGGAGGTCTTCCGATTTAATATCCTGGAATTTGGCATCACCTTTGGCGGCGTTGCGCTTCATGTTTTCCAAGATGGTACGCTTTTTGTCCAGGTTGGTCATGGGTCCTTTCTTACGGACATCGGTAAAGCGCACAGATTCGGTCTGCAGTTCTTGTTGACGTTTTTGTTCAAGGTTAGGAAGCCCCAGATCTTCAAAGATCATGGCGGCCAGTTCCTCCATGGAGATTTCTGCCTCGTAGTAGTCTTGACCGGCCTCTTTGCCTGCATCACCTTTCTTGCCCCTGCCAGACCTGGGTTCCTGGGCTACAACATCGCCAACTTTACTCTTACCGTTGCCCTCTCCGGCATGTTCTTGCTTGCCGGGGTCGAAGCGGAAACGGTATTCATCGAGGGAGCGAATGGGAACACGTACCCGCTTGGTGCCATCCGACAGGATAATGCTCTCTTCACTGACGATTTCACCTAAATTTTTCTTGATCGCCTCGCGGATCTTCTCTTTGTGACGTTCCTGGTCGATCTGCCCTTTGCGGTGCAAAGACCAGTCATGTTGAGAGACAGACATGGAGCACGCTCCTTTATGTATATGTATCACGATAGAGGGGCACATTTTACCGAACCGCGCCGGACGCCTCCTCACGGTTGACATGTGTTCTCCTCCCTGCTATGCTCTCTCCAGTTCTTTTGCACGTTTCAAACAGAAGAGTGTTTCAGTGGGTTCCATCGCGTAGGGCGATGGGGAAAAACACTCCCGTGTTCACCAGTCGTGCCATGCGAGACAAGAGTCTGCGAGTCACACCCGCTCTTGTGCATGAAATCGAACTGCCGCCGTGGGACGACACGGCTGAGTCATTCCAGAAGCCCTCGGCGCGGGAGCCGGAGGGAGTCGTCACATGCCCACCCCACTATCCACAGGTGGGCACAGTAAATGCGCCCCTACATAATTCAGTACTAACGATTGAGCAAGCTACCGGTGTAGAGGAGAATTTCATTTGCGCATACATGGCAATAGCCATGTTCAGACATGAGGCGGTTGACCACTTCATTGATCTTACGCAGTTGATCCTTGTCGGGCGTTCGTGTCGAAGTAGTGATCTTCACGACATCACGCAGGTCGGCAAACAGTTTCTTTTCAATAGCCTCTTTCAAACGCTCGTGGCTGGTATAGTCGAAGGTCATGCCTTTACGAGCCAGGGAAGAGATGCGAATGAGAATTTCCTCGCGGAAGGAACGCTTGGCATTGTCAGTGATGCCTATCTGCTCCTCAATGGAGCGCATCAACTGCTCGTCAGGCTCCATCTCTTCATCGGTAATAGGATCGCGAAGTTTCGTCTTATTGCAATACGCTTCGACATTGTCGAGGTAATTGTTCAATAGGGTACGGGCAGACTCCTCATAAGAGTAGACGAAAGCACGCTGCACCTCTTTCCTCGCCATCTCGTCATACTCTTTACGCGCTTCGTTGATGAAGTTCAGGTAGCGTTCACGCTCTTCGCGTGTGATGCTGGTGTGTTGGTCAAGCCCATCGCGCAGAGCACGCAGAGCATCAATAGGATTGATACAGGTGACGTTCTGCTTGATGAGTGCGTTGGAAAGACGGTTGATGACATAGCGAGGCGAGATACCATCCATACCTTCACGCACAGCTTCTTCCTGTAACTCTTTGATATCTTTTTGCTTAAAGTCCTCAATGTCTTCACCGTCATAAAGGCGAAGTTTCTTCATTGGACTCATGCCAGCCTTCTTTGAAGGTTCAAGGCGCGTCAGGACGGCAAAAACACTGGCAATCCGTAGAGTATAAGGTGCGATATGAACGTTCTGTAGTGCGCTCTGCTTGAGCAGTTTCTCATAGATTTTAATCTCATCGGAGACGCGCAGATTATATGGAACCTTTGCCAGGATGATACGGTCTTGCAAGGCTTCCGATTTTTTGTTGCCGACGAAGGCTTGATACTCGTGCTCATTGGTGTGGCTAACGACGACCTCATCGGCATAGATCATGCTGAAACGCCCAGTTTTGATGTTCTGTTCCTGACTCAGTGTCAACAAGACATAGAGGAACTTCTCATCGGTTTTGAGCATTTCCACAAATTCCATGATGCCACGATTGGCGATATTCAGTTCGCCGTCGAAGCGATAGGCACGCGGATCGCTTTCCACGCCAACTTCACCGATAGTTGACAGGTCAATGCCACCCACCAGTTCGCTGATATCCTGACTCTTCGGATCCGATGGTGTGAAGGTACCAACACCGACACGGTACTTCTCACTGAAGGCAATGCGTTTGACAGGAACATCCTCGATGCGCCCACGGTACTGATTATCGATCATATAGCGGCAGTGCGGGCACAGGTCACCTTCAACATAGAGTCCAAACTCTTTCTCTACGTCTGATCGTAGATCATTGGGAATAAGATGCAGAGGCTCCTCGTGCATCGGGCAGTCTTTGATAGCGTAGATCGCACCTTCGTCGGTGCGGCTGTACGCCTCCAGGCCACGTTTGATCAAGTAGACGATGGTTGATTTACCTCCTCCGACAGGCCCCATGAGGAGTAACACGCGTTTCCGCACTTCCAGGCGCTGGGCGGCTGAGTGGAAGTAATCGACAATTTGTTGCAGCGGCTTCTCAATGCCAAAAATTTCCTGGCTGAAAAATTTATAACGCGGTTCACCGGTGCGGGTGGTTTCAACCCCAGCATCCATGATCAAATGATAAATGCGCTCATGGGAAAGCCGGCCCACTTCGGGCTTTTTGGAAGCAATCTCAAAGTACTGGGCAAACGTTCCTTCCCACATAAGTCCTCGTTCACGGTCGCGATATTCCTCTAACCGCTTCACCAGGTCCATAGTTACCCTCTCTCTATTAAATGCTGCCAGCTTCCTAAAATGAAGCAAGGCTTCACCACTTTTGATAGCTGTCAGCCGTAAAAACGCACTATATGATAGGGTTGTATGTTAATGACGAATAATTGAAGCGTAAAGCTTCAAAATGATACATGACCTCAAGCAAACAATGATCAAATGAGTCCAAAAGGGCTGGTATCTTAACCCAACCAATACGGGAAAGAACCAGCCCATTACTACGTTGCAGAAGGTGTCTCTTTATGCTGTTGTAAGATGCATCTTCTTGATGCTCCTGCAATGTATAAAAACTGTCCTTTCAATTTCGACCCGTTTCAAACCCAGGTAAGAAACAAGCGACAGTACTATCCATAAGGATAACTTCAGGCTTCCCTACAAACTTCTCCACTGTATTCTAGCCAAGCTAAAAACATTGCTGGTAATGGTAGCATACAGTACAGATAGGCCCCTGTCAAGGGTAAAAGGTGGCTCAAATGTTATGTCGTGTGAAGATTTCGTGAAGGATTGCCTGCTTATAGAACTTCTCAAGTGGAAGCGCATCAAGGGGTAATGCGAGTTCAATAGACGTACAATGCATAGAGGAAACCGATTGTGAGCCAACACCTTCTATTATCAGTGCTAAACGACCTATGATTGCGTTATGACAAAAGTAATAGGGGTACCGGAGCCTACGCCAAGCACGCGGGCAGCGCTGCCATTCTGTACGGCTACACCAACATAGCCTGAACTATCGCCGAAAATGAAGGGCTGACTGTCTCCCGAACCTTCGGCAAAGAAACGCCTGCGTTTATCGACTACTGAGCCCGTGGAGTGAAAAACAAGCTGTACATGCGGACTGGTAAACAGGTCAGGTACGATGGAGAGCGGTATACTGCTAATGAGATTGCCAAATGTATCGACGTGCAGAATATGCGCATCGATATGCGAACCCTGCCTTTGCGGAGGTCCAACATCTATGCGTTGTAGAGTTGACAGGTCTACAGGTGTGCCAAGTTCGTGCAATGGCACGCCCCGCGCCAGGTGAGCGCCAACCGGGGCAAAGATATCGCGGCCATGAAATGTCGAGCTGACCTGTGGCAGGTGATAGGCGGGATTTGTGAGAACGACGGCCGCGTGAACAGCCTGTTCAGCATAAATATAGCTGAATAGCCCATTATCGGGGCCAACAAAGTACCAGTTGCCCGCGTGAACAGCGATGGCATTGCGTGTGCTCCCAACCCCAGGATCGACTACGCACACAAACACGGTGCCCTTTGGGTAATAGCGATAGCCATACGACAAAATCCATGCACCGGAAGGCACATTTTGGGGGGGAACGTCATGTGTTATATCAATTATATGAACATCGGGGGTGATCCCTACGATGACAGCCTTCATGACGCCTACATCACTTTCACCGAGCCCAAAATCGGTCATGATGGCGACGACCTGGCGCGATTTAGTAGAAAAACTGGTTTGACTCATACGGTGCATTTACTCCTTACCTTACATTATTGATGATGAGTTTTCACACACTCATCCGGATACCGGACCATGCCTGAGGGCCGATCAATCGGCACCTACTGTTCTGTCAAGCGCGAGCCGGGCGACCGCAAGGGTCGCCCCTACATTTCCGTGTCAAATGAACGTTGACAGAGCACTACGGGTGTCCGGATGAATGTGTCAATCGGCATTATTAATCACAGGTGGGACATGCCTGAGATTCGCTTGAGTTGTTTCTATTTATTACCTCTATCCTCTAGATATGTCAATGGTACCGTTCTCTATCAGAGAAGCGGCAATCTATGCTATACTAGCGCGGTAGAAGCCGTAGAGGATATGCACAGTGTAGACGATGTGGTAACTCTATTAGCGGAGAAATGAGATGATGGACTATACAGTAGGGCAAGCGGCCCCTGCGAATTCTATCAGAACAAGGACATATACAGCAATAGGAGGGAGTGCAGGTTATGAATATTACGACAGGCGGACCTCACATTCTTCTTTTTGAACGAGACCAGCAATTTGTTGCATTGCTTACCAGTGAGTTGCAGCTTGCAGGCTATGAATGCCACGCCGCCCGCACGGCGGTAGAGGTTTTCGACGCAATCGCACGCTATCCTGTACGGCTTGTGCTGGTAAACCTGGCACAGGCTGCTGCCGCACGTCGTGAATTCTGGGTTGCCCTGGATACGCAACGACGAGGTCGTGGCGTCCAGGTATTAACATTCCACTGCACCAATCTCGCAGGTTATGGTCCATCAAGTGATGACCCCGACGAGCGTTCAAATTCTGTCGTGGCCGATATGGAAGTGGACGGGATGCTTGGCATCATGAATATGGTTAACACTATACGTTCTCGCATCGCGATTTCCAACCCGGGCACGATGTCACGGTTGCCAGCAAATGCCAATCCATCGTCCCCCCTCGTTGGACAGACCACTGCATCGCTACCATCAGTATCGCCAGCGAACCCCAACCAAGCCTCCAATGGCATATCTTTTGCC
>CATPCK010000326.1 GCA_955652655.1 uncultured Ktedonobacteraceae bacterium
CCCCTGGGAGGGCTGCAGCGCTCGGACCTGGTCATCCTGGCGGCCCGGCCTGGCACCGGGAAATCGAGTTTCGCGGTGAATGTCGCCCGCCACGCCTGCCGGCAGGGCTACCGGGTCGCGCTCTTCAGTTTGGAAATGAGCCGGCACCAGCTGGTCATGCGGCTCCTGTCGATGGAGGCCGGGATCGACCAGCACCGATTACGGCTCGGTCGGGTCGAGGATCACGAATGGGAACAGATAGTGGCCGCCATGGGCACGCTTTCGGAAGAGCGCCTGTGGATTGACGATACCGCCGGCATCTCGCTCTCCTCGCTGCGCAGTCGCGCCCGTCGTCTTCAATCCCAGTACGGCGTGGATCTTGTCATCGTGGATTACCTGCAGCTGATGCGGGCAAACCTGGACGGCAAGCGCTTCCAGAACCGGGAGCAGGAGATCGCCGAAATCAGCCGGGGACTCAAGGCCATCGCCAAAGAACTGGATGTGCCGGTGCTCGCCCTGGCCCAACTCTCCCGCGCCGTGGAGGTGCGCGCCTCGAAAGTGCCCCAACTCTCGGATTTACGGGAAAGCGGTTCGATCGAGAACGAATCGGACGTGGTGCTCTTCATCTACCGCGATGACCTCTACAACCCGGAGAGCGTGACAGCCGGGACCGCCGACCTGATCATCGCCAAGCACAGGAACGGCCCTACTGGCACCGTTCGCCTTGGGTTCGACCCGACGCAGACCCGATTTTACACGCTGGAAGCCGCGAAAGTGGGGTGATAACAGGAGCAGTGATCGTTCGATAATTGGTACTGAGAGGTCAAGCAGGAACAAGCCGTGAGGATCCTTAAGTAGCTCTTGCTTGACTTCTAGAGTCCTGCCAGATTGGCTCCGTCATCCGTATTGAGGAAGTTGCCACACCAGGCAAGCAGGCGACTGACGCGTACCTCATTCTCAGGCACTTTATAGCCACGCATCTTGCGGTAGCGCTCTTTGATCCACCAGCCGATGGCGCGCTCACAGGCAGTGTTGGTGCCATCGAGCATTTCCCCTTGGGGTCCTTGCCACTTGCGATAGCGCGTCAAGCGATGCCAGAGGTGGAAGCCGATCCAAAAACAAGAGACACAAACGATAGGCCAAACTCTGATGTTCTCCTGCTTGCGGCGGCGTGGCTTCCAGATAGCGCCGCTGCATCGCTTCCAGTTCAGGAGCCTGTTCGCGTTGCCGACTCTTGACCAGTTCGCCTAAACGCGTGAGGTCCTTGGCCGCCTGCGTCTCCGCTCACTCCAATCGCCTGAAGCGACCCATCAGCATCTCTGGCCACCAACGGCTGGGAGCGCTCAATCAAGGTCTCGGTGTTGCGCAGCACATGCGCTTGACAGACTTGTTGCTGCATGCCTACCTTATCAGCAACCGTCTTCTGCGCCATCAGCATCATTGGTCAAGAACACCTGGGCATCTACGCTCTTGGCAATCGGCTCAATCCACTCTTTGGGCGTCTTGCTATCTTCGGCTGTTAGCACATCAACGGTGAGGGCCAGCCCACTGATCGGATCAACGGTGATGCCCAGGGATAACCATTCCCCCTTGCATTCGACGCCGGTCAGATCGCTTCCTAAGGCCGGCGTTTTCCCTTCCAGCAAATACCTGATCTCGGGTGAGGCCAGGCACTCGCTTGGCCGCCTCTTGCACCGCATCATCCCCCGACTCTTGCACAGAGACACCCCAAGCCCTTCTCGCACTAAGCAGACGGCTCCATAACTCAAGCCCAGCAGGTAGAGCATCACCGCCAGCCTTTTCACCCGAGGCGCCGGTCTGGGCATGCGTCGTTCCCTCAGGATAGACCCGGAACGTCCGTTTGCACCGCAAACACTGAGAGCGATGCACCTGCACTTCCTGATACACCGTGTCGCGCAGAGGTTTCGCCACTTGCTACCGGAAGTACAACTTCTTCCCTCCACAGCCAGCATAGCTACATCGGGCGGGGACAAATGATTGCCTCAGGCTTCACTTTGGGTAATACAATCCGTAAACGCATGGCTCTCCCTCCTTTGATTTCTCGCTCTATTCTATTTTACCCCAGTTTTACCGCCTTTCGAACAGTCACTTATGGGTCCTCCCTTGAAACTGCGCAATGTGGGATTTATAATATGATAGGCGTAAATACGTGTTTAGATACACATATTTCTCACCTTGAGAGACGTCCTTCCTTGTGCCCAGGCAACGCATGGAAGTTCACGCGAATTGTCAGCAAGCTGTAATGTTCAGAAAATCATAGTAATGAAGATGAACAACGAGCAACCTTCTTCCCATGTCGGGCTCTTCATACGAGGGAACTATGCCGTGGTCGATTTGCTTGGCAAAGGGGCATCTGGTGCCGTCTACCTCGTCAAAGACGTACGTCACCCCCAAAATCGTTTCGTCCTCAAAGAGGTGATGCATGCTGTTCGCAAAGAGCGGCGTGGATTCCCTTTCGATGCTGCGCTGCTCAGGCGGCTGAATCATCACGCACTTCCCCGCATGTACCAGGTTTTCCCCGGTGACAAACACGACCGGTTCTATATCCTCATGGACTACATCGAAGGATCGAACCTGGAAGTAGTGCAGCAGTCGGTGCCAGGGAAGCGTTTTTCGTTGCCCGAGGTTGTGACGCTCATGGCACCCATTATTCATGCTGTGAGCTACCTGCATCGACAGCACCCCCCTCTGATCCACGGTGACATCAAACCATCCAACATCATCGTACCAAAGACCGGTACTCCATCGGTGCTCGTTGATTATGGGGGTGTCAAGGACTTGCACGCAGACACCACCGCTCATCAGCGTACGCTCAACTATCGAGCGCCCGAACAATACAGCAGGGGAACGAGCCCTCATACGGATATTTATGCCCTTGGCGCCACCTTCTACAGGCTCTTGACCGGTACGGTCCCGGCGGCAGCTTCAGATCGATTGGCGCGACTAGGCGAGATGGAACCTGATCCGCTCTTGCCGATGAATCAGATTACGCCATACGTTCGAACAACAGTAGCCTGGGCCATCCATTGTGCGCTGTCCATCAACAGTCATGACCGCTTCGCCACGGTGGAGCAGTTCTGGGAGGCACTATGGCAGTTGACAAAGGCCAACCAACCATCATGGCTGCAGGTCCCTGAGCCAATGATCACACCTCCCATTGAGGGAACAAATGCGGGGCCGGACATCAATTTAGTAGTAACACAGGTACCAGAACTGGCGGTAGTGGTTCCAACCGAGGAACATACGGGGCTGGATGCCGAGCCTGATGGTACGATGCCAGAGGCAGAAGTCCCGGTATTGATTGCCAAGTCAACCATACAACCGGATGTGGCATCTGCACCTGCATCTCCAGGACCACCTCTTTCGCCCGCTTTTCCTGGAGAAGAGAACCTTCCTGTGAAGGTAACTTTGCACGAAAGGTCACCTGTTCTTCGCTCTAAGAAACCTGGCCTGCTTGTCAATGGCAGGGCCAAGAGCAGATATAAGAGAAATGAATTCGCGCCGAAATCGCAAAAGCGCAAAGTGAGGACGTTTTTCCTGTTTACTCTTATCTTCTTACTCGTGTGCGTGTTTGGGGCAGGAGTAGCGATTGTTGGATACCAGATATATAAGGGATTCAAAAAGAATACAGTATCTGGTGAAGCAGACGTAGCGCAAGAAATATCCACGAGCCAACGCTCAAGACCGATCAAGCACTGAATGTGCGTTTCCACTTCGGCCATGGCCAGCTTGGTTAAGCGGAGCCCTGTGTGATAGTTGGTGGTGAACAGCTGCACCATTGGCGCTTTGCCCTTTCAGTTCATGGTCTGGGCAAACTTGACGACCGTCTCCACAGTGTCTAATCCCTCTTCTGTCAACTTGACAGAAGAGGGTTATTGAGCGCGGTTGAGAGAACTAAATCTAGTCAGGATCGATATTCAAGAACGTGCGTTTCTGAACATTGGGCGGCGTCACAGGGGGCACTCCGCCCAACATTTCTTCAAGATCCTCTGCGTTTCCTGATACATCGTCCCCGATATATTCCCACCAAAGCCAACACAACACCCAGACTAGCGAGAAGAAAGAACAACGCGGTATTCATCCCTGCAAATACATTGCCCCTCTTCTGCGAACTCTTTCCTCCCGGCATCGTTTCCTCAGCGCGCATGGGAGTCTCGGTCGGTAACGGCACGAGAGAGATCACCGCATTTTTCGTAGGCGTGGGGGTGGGGGGCGGAGGATGCGCTGGCGCTTTCGTCGGAGTAACTGCAGGCGATGATCTCGCCTGGGCCGAGTTGGCATTTACTTGCAGGGAGGATTCGTTGACAACCTCAAAAGCTGAGCCGGTGATGCTGCCGAGGGCGTGCAGGTCGTCATTGTTCCAGCGATTGTCCGGCGCGCCTGAGATATCCCAACTGCTGCCGTTATCGGCGACGATCATGCCGTAGTGCTTCAGCGCGGTCAGGATGATACGGTTTTGTGGAGAGAAGGACGAGATATCGAAGCCGGCCTTCAGGCGCAGGCGCAGGCCCATTGGTGGCAAGTTGGGGTCTGTGCTAGATGAAGCGGAGTGGCGAGCTGGCCAGAGGAATGCTCGCTGGCTCCGGCTCACCGTAAAGCGAAGGGCATGGGTGATCACTCCGGAGGCGAGTTCATCGTAGCGTACCAGCCCTGGAAGCATGGGCAGGCCTGCTGCATCAGCCGAGGTCCAACTGCTGAGCCGCAACACGTTCGAGGCCAGATTCCATACAGCGCCGCTACCCGCTTTCCAGCTCCCGTTCTGCTGTGGATAGCTTGCATACATTTCGTATAAGTTGCAGGTTCCGCTCTCGACGACGATGACGTGGCGATCGCCACTACTCTGCGATCCACCCTCAATGGGCGCAGTGGGGGGAATGGGATAGGGGCCTGGATCGCTTTCACTCGTGTAGGTAAAGCTTACAGGAATCTTTGGCTGATTTCCTGGAACGACGATATAAGGAATACCAATCGGTCCTCCACCCCATAAGCCAGCTCCAAAATCAGCATGGAGATGACCGGTCATGCCAATGCTGGCGATGAAATTGGCCGAATTGCCGTGAACGGGCAATGAAGAGATATCGCGGTTCCAGATGTTATTGCCGGGGAAAAGGGGACAGCCGCCAACGCTGGCAACGTTACTCCTTGCCAGGACACTTGCAGCGCCGACCCCTATTTCGCCAATGAC
>CATPCK010000327.1 GCA_955652655.1 uncultured Ktedonobacteraceae bacterium
GCATACTGGGATTGGTGGTCACTTCATAAGATTGTACCCCGGTCATTACAGGTTTCTCAATTGCCTCCGGCTTGGGAACTACCTGCAAACGCACCTTCGTTGTACGTCTCGGTGTACGTTGTTTGTTTTGCGTAGGACCAGGCGCCTCCGTTGAACGGGGAATCGCTACCCCCACTTTGGCCAGAGGTAGATGATCGGTTCGCACCTTCACTGATCTACTGACTGCCGGCATCTGTTTAGATTGGAGACTCAGGCGCGGGGGAATGAGTGTCGTTTTTTTTATGACAGGTACGTCCTCTTCAACCTCGTCTGATTCCTGGTCTTCTTGAGCAGACGCTTCTGTCAAAGCTTCTTCAATTGAAGCCGAAAGGTCTAAGCGCTCCCTTGCAACACGCGATTGCCATTGTTGCTGCTTTTTCTCGTCAATGTCATCAAGCCAGTCCATCATCTACCTCTAATCGATTTTAGAACAACTTGTCGAATCTCATGACATGATCTGGAACATCAAGAGGCATTATAACATATCTCATCCAGGTAAAATGAGCCAATAGCACATTTGGGCTGTTTTAAGCTGCTGGAACCTCTGCCCCCTACTTCTTCACTGTGATAATAGCCCCTATCATTGCCTCGACTGGTGGCACCAGCATTCCATTGCGTTCAACCAGCCAGTCCTCCAGCAACTGGCGTAACTCCTTGCGCGTCGTATCATCATCGGGCAAAATGAGCTGCTCTGACACCTCTTCCACTGCAACATCGAAAGAAGCATAGCTGAGAATTACGGGGAGTTTGACGACTTCCACATCTGCGTATATCCCCAATTCATAAAGCACGTCAAGCGCGTGAATATATCCAGGAGGCAGACGCCGCTCATCTCCATGAAAGTGTTTCCAGAGATGGCCAGTTAAAGCATCAATAGAGGTAGCTCGCATGTAGATATAGCACATATGGCCCGTTGCTTTAGTCAATTTCTCCAGGAAAGGTTCAATGTCGACAATTGGATAGAGTACGTGGCTACAGATGACGATATCTGCAGAAAGGGTCTCAGGGGCATCCTGCCAGGTCGACTGAATGGTGGTAATATTTGTGAGGCCCTGTCCGTCCGCATCATGGCGCAAATAACCCAGCATTGCAGCGTTCGGTTCAACGGCGGTAATATGCCTCGCTGAAGGGGCAAGCGCCAGCGAAAACCGGCCCGTTCCGGCCCCCACATCCAGCACGTCCGTCTGAGCAGTAATTACATCCTGGAGTCTGCGCAATAAAGGATCATACATAACGGCATCTTTCGTTGTGCTATGAAAGCGCCGCGCCCGCCGATCCCAGAAATCCGCGCTGGTACGCCCCAGGCGAGCGTAAGCAGCATCCATCTGTTGCGCTCTCAAGTTGAGCATTGTCTTCCAACGTTCAACAGCGGTCTCCATAAAGGCTTTTCTCTCTACCCATTGACAGTATTGCTATCCGGAGCTTGCAACTTGGTTTTGAGGCAATCGAAAAACTGGCCGGTAAGCTTTTCCGCAGTTCCCTGCAACAGGCGAGCTCCAACACTGGCGATTGTGCCACTTACAACGACGGAAGCCTTCCAATCCATGCGCGTCTGCCCATCATCGAGCGCAGTTAGTTTCATATCGCCAGACAGATCAACAGCGCTGCCAGGGGCCTTGCCCCTGCCCTTCATAGTCATAAGCTCTGGTTCTTCCATCTCTGGTCGCGTCACATCCAGCGTGAATTTTGCCTTTACAGCCCCTAAACCAACTCCAATAACTGCTTTCCAGTGTTCCTCTCCCAGCACCTCCAGACTCTGAAAACCAGGTGCACAGCCAGCTACCTGATTGACGTCATAGAGAAACGTCCACACCTTCTCAATGGGGACGGCAATAGTTTGTGTACCAGAAAATTCCATACTAAGCCTTACCTTTCGTACTGACACGTATTCTAATGAAATGTGTTCTTACAGTTGTCGGTAAATGTTGGCGGATAGAGTGACCAAAAAAGCAGTGGTAGATCGTCAAGCTTGCCACGACGCCACACTGAAACTGTATCTACTATCATATCACAGGATACAGTTACAATAGGAAACCGCAAGAGCATAAAAACTCAGATTCATCTTTCTGGCTGTACAAGATATTCCTGTGGGTTCCTTTCAAATGAGCGTTTACAGGCGGGGCAACAAAAGTAAAAAGTACGACCTTCAAAATCGCCACGGTGGCGTGCGCTCGCTACTTCCACTTCCATACCACAAACCGGATCAATAGCGATAGCATTGGCAACAGTTCCAGCACTAACTTCGTGGTGTGCCTCTTTCGTGTCCTGCTTGCTTTCCTCATTGTCGATTGTGCCTCGTCGACGAACCTGCACGAGTTCTGCCAGCACGCTGGCGGCAATTTCATCTGGAGTGAGTGCGCCAATATCAAACCCTGCAGGAGCCTTGAGGCGAGCAATTTGCAGTGCGTTCAAGCCAGCGTCATGCAAATATGCACGACAAGCCTCTGCCCGCTTGAGGCTACTTACCATACCAACATAGCGAGCGGGACTGCGCAACGCCTGTTCTATTGCTTCTTCATCGTATTGTCCATGACTGGCAACAAGAATATACGTCTGCTCATTGATGGTAACCTGGCTCAGATCAGCGTAATGCAGTTGCGTTACTGAAAAGTCGATTACCTGCGCTAGTTGACTCAGCGCCACAGCCACGGGCGAATCACCTATCAGGATGAGTTTTGGCAGAGGAAAATGAGGTTCCATAAAGATATCTAATACGCCTCCACTGCTACATGACATGGGGAAAATTCGTACATCCTTGCGGTCGATCCCTGTATGAGGTGTCCCTAAGCGCAGGAGATAAGGATCGCTGCCTTCACGCAAGATGCGCGCAGCCTCGCGCATAACGACAGGTTGAGCACAACTTCCCCCGATCCAGCCTGTCACCTGCCCATTAGCCCGGATAAGAGCCTGCGCGCCTGGTTTCGCTGAAGTGGGCCGTTCACACCACACGACCGTTGCCAGCACAAATGGCTCGCCAGCCTCGCTCAATTGATGTGCAAGCTCCAGTAGTGTCTTAGACATAGTATCCTCCAAGAAAAACGGAAAAAGCAATACCATGCGACGATGGTAATAGGGAAAGGTTGGAGGGTCGGTATTGTCCCTTTTACCTTCCCCCATCACCATTGCCCTAATTATAGGAATTGCAAACTGCAACTACTAGTCCGCCGTCATACCTTTTTCTTTGAGGATGTTCCACACCTTCCATGGGGTTATCGGAATGTCAATGTGACGCACACCAAGATGTGCAAGGGCATCAACAACAGCATTGACTATCGCTTGTGGAGCACCGACAGTCGGTGACTCACCGACTCCCTTGGCTCCGATAGGATGATGTGGTGATGGCGTAACAGTTCTATCCGTTTCCCAGTGTGGAGTCTCCATTGCAGTAGGAATCAGGTAGTCCTGGAAGTTCCCAGCCAGGATATTCCCGTTTTCGTCAAAAGACAACTCTTCATACAGAGCTGGCGCAAGTCCTTGTGTCAAACCGCCATGGATCTGTCCCTCAACGACCATAGGATTAATTATCGTGCCGCAGTCATCCACCGCCATAAAGCGACGAATATGCACCTGGCCCGTACCTCTATCGATCTCTACAACGCAGATGTAGCTCCCAAAGGGATAGGTGAGATTGGGAGGATCGTAGTAGTTCACTGCCTCTAGACCTGGCTCCAGGAATGGTGGGCAATTTGAATAGGCAGCAAAAGCCAGCTCTTGTATGGTCTTACCCTTACCAGGTGCTCCCTTGACGAAGAAGCGCCCTGGTTCCCACTCGAGGTCATCTTCACCGACCTCCAGCAGATAGGCAGCTATCTTCTTTGCTTTATCCCGTAC
>CATPCK010000328.1 GCA_955652655.1 uncultured Ktedonobacteraceae bacterium
CTTAATTTCCCGCTTCAGTATAACCTACTCGACGGAAGTACCGCTCTATGGTATCATCATGCAACATGAACAGATACTGACGGAAGAAGAGTAGGATTGCACTGTGTATCTCAAACGCTTGGAAATGTTAGGCTTTAAGAGCTTTGCTATAAAGACCTCGTTGGAGTTTAGTACGGGCATAACGGCAGTAGTAGGGCCAAATGGGGCGGGAAAATCGAACGTTGCTGATGCCATGCGTTGGGTTTTAGGTGAGCAGAGCATGCGCCAGTTGCGTGGTAAGAGAAGCGATGACATTATCTTTGCCGGTGGTCATGGGAAAGCTGCATTAGGCCTGGCTGAAGTATCGCTCACGCTGGATAACAGTACTGGCTGGGTCCCCTCTGAATATAGCGAAATTACTGTAACCCGTCGCAGCTATCGCTCTGGCGAAAATGAATATCTCATTAATAAACAGAAAGTACGTCTCAAGGATGTTGTCCTGCTATTGGCTCAAGCACGTATTGGCCACGATTCGTATACTGTTGTTGGCCAGGGGTTGATCGACGCTGCTTTGAGCCTGCGGGCGGAAGAGCGTCGCGCCTTATTTGAAGATGCCGCAGGTATTCGCCCATTCCAGGTACAACGTGCCGATGCTGAGAACCGCCTTCGTCAAACTGAGCAAAATTTAGATCGTCTCCGCGATATTGTCGGTGAGATTGAGCCTCGTTTGGGTCCCTTAGAAGAACAGGCGCGCCGGGCAGTAGAGTTCAAAAAGTTGAATGCTGAACTACAAGAAGTGATGTTTACCTGGTATACTCTGCAATGGAGGCGCTTGCATGCAGCAAGGGAGCGGGCGGAGGTGGCGGAGCAAGGACAGGCGCAGAAAGTACAGGACCTGGAGCTAGCCATCCAATCAGCTGAAGAGCAGGGAAAGAATCTCCGTGACAGGCGGCAGCAAGTCCTTACTCGTATTGCAGAATGCCGGAAAGTCTCTGGCGAAGCAAACGACCTCGTACAGAAAATTGAGCGTGACCTTGCTGTCAGCGAAGAGCGCATCATTGGTTTAGCGCGACAGCATAGTGATCAACTGCAAGAAGAACGCCGGCTGAGGGAACAGCTTATCGTACTCCAACAGCGGATCATCGATCATGAAGAGCAGTGTGACCTCGCCGATGAGGCGGTAGATACCAACACAGCCTCCGTTGCCGCGCTGGAGCAGCAGGTAGTCAGGGCGCAAAAAGACTACGAGGCAGATGAGCGTCGACTTCGCGCTGCACAAAATGATTTTTTCCAGGTGCAGGCGCGTCTGGGCGCAAGCCAGACCGATCTCGGGCGCCAGCAGAAGCAACTTGGAGAGCGCAATCGTACCCTTGCCGCTCGTAGGGATAGTATCGCTCAGTCACAACAAACCTTGCGTTCCCTCGAAACGCGTTTTGTAGAAGAACGATCCCGCCTGGATACCGCTTGTAAAGAAGAACAGCAGATTGCGCAGCGCAAACAGGCTCTGGGGCGAGCAATTGCGGATGCCCAGCAAGAGTTTGAGCGTTTAAAATCCGCGGTTTCTGAGGCAGAGAGACAGCGACGCGTAGTTGCTGATCGCCTGAATATGCTCAAAGACTGGCGCCAGAGTCTGAGTGGATATACTGATGGTGTGCGTGCGCTCCTGCGTGCTCCAGTAGGAAATGTTACCGGCCTGGTTGGCCCAATACCTCAACTGGGGGTGGCTCCCTCCGGTTTAGAAACCGCTATGGAGGCCGCGCTCGGACCCTATCTACAGGCTGTCGTTGTGCAGACGCGCGAGGATGCTCAAAATTGCCTGCAATATTTGCAGTCCGCTAAGTTAGGAAAGGCTATGGTCGTGTGGATGGAAGGGAAGAAAGAAGAGGAAAAGATTGGCAACGAGTCGACCTGGGCGGCTGAGGACATGCTCAATCGCTTTCTCGAAGAGAGACCCTCGCTTGCAGGTCGCGTGATAGGTTTTGCATGGTGCCGCATGCAGTGTGATTCTCGCTACCTGCCAGTCTTCCGTAGGATGTTGCGGGGCGTTGTGCTGGTAAGAGACATGGAGGCGGCACGTGAGCTCATGGCATGGGTTCTGTCCCCCGAAGCCTCTGATGCTGGTAAGCTGCCTTTTGAGATGGCGGTCACGAGTGCCGGTGAAGTGGTGCACCGCACTGGCTGGCTGGTGGCTGGAAGTGGTAAGGAGGGAAGCCAGCAAGGTTTGTTGACCTACGAACGAGAACTGCATGAATTGCCACTGCAACTGAGTGAGCATGTGAGGCTGATCGATCAACTCAATAGTATGATCAGTGAAGTGCAGCGCGCCCAGGAGGGGCGCCGTATTGAGCAGGCTGGTGTGGATAAGGAGCTACAGAAAATTCTGGCTCGTATCAATGAGCTGAACAAGGTGGTGGCATCCACGCAGCGCGAACAGGAGCAGATGCAGACAGAGCTGCGATTGGCGGATTCTATAGAGCAACAGCTGACGGCCGAGGTAGCAGGGTTGGAGCAGGAGATACAGGCAGCTCAGGAGCGTGTTCGTGTACACGAGAAATCACAGCGAGAGATGGCAGGTCTGGTTGAAGAACTCCAACATGAGATAGAGGAGCGTGCCATTCTCTTTCGCCGCCAGCAAGACGAACTTGGACGAGGACGTACTACCCTGGCGGTGAAACGGCAAGAAGCAAGATCACTGCGCCAGCAATTGACCACCCTCCAGGTGCAGGCACAGGAGCACAAGTCACAGGTTGAGCAACAGCGAGGAAGAATTAAGGAGACTGAACAGCAGCAGCAGGCATTAGTGGAAACGATGAGCTCATGTCGCAGTGAACTAGCACATGCCGCTTCAAAGGCAACGACGCTGCTTGATGAACTGCACCGGGTGGAGGCACAGGTGAGTGAAATTGAGCAACAGGTGGTGACTCTGGAACAACAGACGGCGCAACTACGCCAGGCATTGAACGGGTTGGAGGGGGGATACCGCCGCTGCCTGTTAGAGAGTCAGAAGACCCAGGATGCTGTTGACTCCTTATTGGA
>CATPCK010000329.1 GCA_955652655.1 uncultured Ktedonobacteraceae bacterium
ATGAAAAAGCGTGTTGAGCGGTTGCGCGGGATGCACGATATATTGCCTGAGGCGTATCAGCATCAACGCTGGTTGACTGACAGTTTGAGTACGTTCCTGGCTCAAGCAGGGTATGTAACGGTCGATACTCCCATTCTAGAGCACAGTGATCTCTTTCTCACCAGCTTTGGGCAGGAACTGTGGCAGAACCTGTATGCTTTTCGTCTGCACCATCGAGACCTTTGTTTGCGACCAGAGTACACAGCTTCAATCTGCCGGCTGTACCTTGATCATTACCAGCAGCAGCATTTACCTTTACGCTTTCAATATGGCGGTCCAATTTTCCGCTATGAGGCGCCCGGGCGCAACCGTTATCGACAGCATACACAATTGGGGGTTGAGTTATTTGGTGGGCAGGCAGTCGCCGCCGATGCTGAAATCGTGCAGCTTGCCTGTGATGTGCTCCAAAAACTTCACATCACCCAATACCGCTTGGAGTTGGGGCATATAGGTGTTGCCAGTGGATTTATTCAACGCCTACGCCTCGACGAACAAGCGGCGCGTTTGTTGCTTAGTTTGATGGAACAAATCAGCCGCTCCGAAGAAGGAGAACAGGCTGCGCAGGCGCGACTGGAAGCATTGTATCCCCTGAACACGGCGGAAGGGAGTAGTGGGGAGACAGTTGCCGGGGGGATATCCGAGGTAGAAACCCGCTTTATGACCTCTCTACTCAACGGCATCAGTATCTCCTTCGGGGATGATGCTGTTCGCGATGAAGTTGTCGAACGCTTCCTGTGGAAAGTGGGACGTAGTGAACAGCGGCGGCAGATTCTGCACGCACTGGAGTTTATGCGTGCCCTACACGCGCTCTCCGGGCCTCCTCCTCTCGTCTTTGATGAACTGCGCGCCCTGTTAGCGAGCTACGAACTGGATGCTGAGCCGCTGGCTGAACTGGAGCAGCTTGTGGAAATTGTAGAGCAGTGTGGAGTGCCACAGCAGCAGATTGTACTCAATCTGTCACTTGGGCGCGGCGTCAGCTACTATACCGGGCTGGTTTTTGAGATACATGCTCGTGATGAGGATGGTTTTGATGCTCAACTCTGTGGAGGAGGTCGTTACGATCACCTCATGCGCGCCGTTGGTAGCAACCGCGATATCAACGCCTGTGGTTTTGCCTTTGGTATCGAACGTCTCCTCTCGCTATTAGATAAAAGCGACCTGCCGCCGTACGGATCTACGCGGGCGCTGGTGATACCTGTCAGCCAGAGCGATGTGCCCTATGCCTTGCAAGTAGCTCGCTCCGCGCGTATGCGGGGCTTGTGGACGGAGGTGGATGTGAGCGGGCACGGTGTCGGAGCCGGTTTGAAAATGGCGACGAGGAAGCAGATTGCCATGGCAATGATCGTAGGTGAAAGTGAGCGGCAAATGCAGGGTGTAACTCTGAAGGATCTGCAGACAGGCGAAGAAAGAGTTTTAGCTGTAGATGCGCTGGCAGAGAATATAACTCCTAAGGAGCAATGGCAGTGACGAAGGAGCAAGAAGTACGCTTAGCATTGCCCGGTAAAGGTGCATTGGAGGCCTCGACGCTCTCCTTTCTCGCCGAGTGTGGGATGAAGGTCAACCGGAGTAACCCACGCCAGTACCTGGCACGCATCGCGAGCATGCCGGGATTGGAAGTGGTATTTCAACGCGCCGCAGATATACCTATGCTCGTGCTCAATGGTGATGCCACACTCGGTATAACCGGCTATGATATCCTGGCCGAGCATCTCGGTTATAGTGATGACGAGATTGTTGATAGAGATAGCGGAGAAGATATCATCGTTTTGGAACGTAATCTTGGCTACGGTGCCTGTCGCCTCGTGGTAGCGGTGCCCGAAACGTGGATCGATGTGAGCACCTGTGCTGACCTCTGGCACCTGGCAGGCTACTACGCTACGCAAAAAGGGCGGGGGCTGCGTATTGCCACAAAGTATCCCATTCTGACGGGACAGTTCCTTCGTCGACATGGCATCACTCATTGTAAGATTGTTTCTCCACATGGGGCGCTTGAGGCGGCACCCTTGACCGATACGGCTGACTTGATCGTTGATCTGACCGAGACCGGTACGACACTGCGTGAAAACCACCTGAAATTGTTAGATGACGGTACTGTTTTGCGTTCTCAAGCCTGCTTGATTGCAAACGCACAGCTTCTGAGCCAGAACAAACAGGCCCTGAGCGCGGCCTCAATGATGTTGGAGTTGATCGACGCTCGCATGCAAGCGCGCAATCGCTCACTGCTCACTGCGCATTTGCAGGTTGAAGGCTCTGATGGGATTCGGCATATTTGCCAACAATTGAAAACTCGTATCCCGGGCTTCGAGTTTCGTATTGTAAGTTCCGATGGGGGTGGTTTGGCAGGAAGCGAAAAAGCGGATCCCAATGGATGTACGATTTCGGGGGTGGTACGTGTTGGCAATACAACTTCAGAATTGTTGGAGGCTGTCGCTATCCTGAGGAGTATGGGGGCATTTCATATCGATGTAACCCCGTTGACCTATCGTTTTGAGAGAGAATCCGTGCGCGTTCGCAGCCTGCATGAACGATTAAAGAGGTTCCATTGAATAACCTGGTTCTATTTGATCTAGATGGAGTGATCACCAGCGAAGAAGCCTACTGGGATGCAGCAGGGTTGACGCTGCATGAGCTCTGTTATAGTCCGCGCTATTGGAAGCTGGATGCTGGCATTTTGGGCGCGCATGGGCAGTATCATCCAGTTGTGACGGCCGAGGAGAGCCGCAGTATCAGTCGTGCTATGCTTCCAGAAGCGGAGATACTCGCACTCAAGGCGCGCGCTATCAACTCCAACTGGGACACCTGTTATATGGCTGCCTGTCTCAGTTTGATTGACCTTTTGGCACTTGTGCCAGACCTCCAATCTCTCTTGCCCTTACAGCCCTGGGAAGCTGAATGGCTCGCAGCCTTTAGAAAACAGAGCATACAATTCAAACTTCCGCGAGAATCGCCACTCCTTGTGAGGCGCTCGGGTCAATACGGGGAGAAAGACAGCGTTGGTACCAATCATGCTCAACATGCTACCTCGCTTTTTGATAGGCCCATTTTTGAAGGATGTGTTGGGCTTGCTCTCATCAACCGCTTTGACCTCTACGCCACTGAGCGACTGGGCTGTCCCATAGCGGATGTTTTTTCACGCTACAGCCCTTTTTGGGCATTTTGCCAGGATATCTTTCAAGAGTGGTACCTGGGGGATAATCTCTATAGGCTAACTTATGGTCATCTTTCAAAGCAGCAGGGAAAGCCTGGGTGTATTCACTTTGAGCAACCTCTGCTCCCCATAGAGGCTGTGCGGCCTGCTCTTGAAACGCTACAGATACAAGGTTATCTGTTGGGGTTTGCCACCGGTCGCACCCATCAAGAGGCTCTTTATCCTCTAGAAATGTATGGGTTACGTCGCTATTTTGATGAAGAGCATATCTCAACTTATGACGACGTCGAGCGAGCGGAGGCAGTGCTGCGTGCACGCGGCGATCACACGCTCCTGAGTAAGCCGCACCCTTTTCAATTTCTGGTTGCAGTTGATCATAGCGATCAAAATTTCAATAGTTTGCTTGAATACATAGAACGCCTTGAAACAACGTCGCTTGAAGACCTTAGGGCACCAAAAACATCTCCTGCAAAGAATGAATCCTTTATGATTGTAGGAGACTCGACCAGTGATATACTGGGCGGTCGTGCGGCCGGGGCAATTACGGTGGCGGTCCTGACTGGCGCACGTACTGCAGAGGCGCGCCGGCTCCTGGAACAAAGCAGGCCCGATTTCATTATTGAAGATGTGACCAGGCTGCCGAAATTGTTGGAAGAGATTGATAGCCTTGCTACTATTCAGCGCCTCCAATTCGCTGAGAAAGAAAAAGCAGAGCGGCTTTTACAGCGCTGGTTGGCCCGGCATATGCAATTACACCCTGAGAGTGTGACCTTGACGCCAAAAGCCGTATCGTTGAATTCATTCAATGGATTTTACAGTCTGAACGGCGTAGAATACTTTTTCAAGACGCATGTCGAAGAGCAGGGTATCCTGGCAGAATACTATCACGCTGACCTGCTTCACCAGGCCGGCTACAACATTGTCAAACCGCTCAAGGCGCTACACGAGGGAGGGCGACAGATGGTGATCTATCCAGTTGTGCGCTGGCCTGTAATGTTCGACCTTGTGCGCGCAATCGAGGTAGGTTCCGCTGAAGATGATGCGTTTGAAACGGTCATTGCAGCTGAAAAGCGGGAGTGTGCTCGTTTGCTGTCTATTTATGATCAGACAATGATGATAAGCCGGGGGCAGGAATACGCTCGCGCTCCTATTCACCAGCTTTTCTGGCATCGCCTTGCAGGTGAACGGTTTAAATCATTCTACCAGGGAAAAGTTGTCACATTGCCGGGTCAATGCACGTCTGGTAATGCGCAGGAGATACCTTTCGAGGAACTGCTTCAATATCGCTGGACGATTTATAATACGTATGGAACTGTTGTAACCGGAGAATGGAAGCGGCCGACCCTGGGCGAACTGATTGAACGAGCGAGAAGCGTACTCGATCCGGCGCGAGAAATGGCGACTGTCATCGGACATGGAGATGCACATTTCGGCAATGTCTTCCTGGAAAATAGGAAAGACTTTCTCTATTTCGACCCGGCCTTTGCTGGACGCCATTCCCCGCTCCTCGACATAGTCAAACCCTTCTTTCATAACGTATTCGCGACATGGATGTATTTTCCAGAGGAGGTAGCCCAGGATTTGCGCATTTCTGTCGAGATTCACGGTTCAGACATTTACGTTGAGCATGATTTTGCGCTGACGATGATGCGTAAGGCGATTTTCGAGACGAAATTACACGCCCTCTACGCACCACTTAAGGAAATGCTGGGTGCGAGGAACGACCTTCCTGCAGATTGGTCAGAGATGGTATGGTTAGCAATGATGTGTTGCCCATTGTTGACGATGAACCTGCTGGATGTGAAACGCCTACCTCCTGCTCTTTGCTGGCTTGGGCTGGCCCAGGCTATTGAAATGGGCAATAGATCACTGAACGAAGGATGAATAGATGATAGTCGTTATCGATTATGGGGCTGGTAATATGCGCAGCATCGAGAAGGCCCTTGCCTATGTGGGAGCCCAGGTACAGGTAACCGATGATCCTATTGTTGTTGCTGCCGCACAGGCTATTGTGCTGCCGGGAGTCGGCTCTGGCGGAACTGCAATGGCACGTATGAAGGAGAGAGGATTGGACGTTGCTATTCGCCTGGCAACACAACAGGGGAAGCCTTTTCTAGGTATTTGTCTTGGCATGCAACTGCTGGCAGAGTATCATGCAGAGGGAGAGGTCGACGGTCTTGGCCTCTTTCGTGGGGCAGTGAGACGTATACCTGACGGACCGAAGATTCCGCATATGGGCTGGAACCAGGTGACGCCGACGCGCAGGGGTTTACCTATCTTTGCCGATCTTCCTGGAGATGCTTATTTTTATTTCGCTCACTCCTATTACGTCGAGCCGCAAGCTCATGGATGTGTAGCGGCAGTTACCGGATATGGTTCTTCCTTTTGCAGTGTTATTGTAGCCGAACATATCTGGGGTACCCAATTTCATCCAGAAAAGAGCGGACCTATGGGTCTGCAATTGCTGAGAAATTTTGTAA
>CATPCK010000330.1 GCA_955652655.1 uncultured Ktedonobacteraceae bacterium
AGGGCCCCATCCCCACAACTCAACCACCCCCGCCCCTACGGGTACGATCCTTCCCTGCACCCCACTTTCACCCTACGATGGCAGCGATGTATTGCTGGGTCTCGGCCGGTAGGCAGTTCATCCAGTGAACTTCTCCACATACTTTGAGCGCGGTTTGTGTTTACGCATTATGGTTCCATCTATCCTTGACCTGTTTCTAGATGAAAGTGTAGCAGCAATTTGTCGCAGGCTGATCGTGCAACTGTCGCAAATTTGTCGCAGGCGAACGAGAAGATGGGCGTCATTCACCAGCAGAGGTACCTGGTTGGGTGACCGGAAAGCCATGTATGTGTTCAGCTTTGCCGAACGCATACATGGCTTTTTGATGTATTCTCTGCTAGAACAGTATCACAGCGACAAGACAAAGGATGGGCGAGCCGGGAACAGCGTTTTGAGCACAACCTCCATCTCGCCGTTCACCCATACATCGGGGAACATATCTTGCAACTCATCCAGCGTGCGATGACCGAACAAGACTTGTAAGAAGACCAGTGGTGGAAAGCCAGCACCCGCGTTGCCCTCGTAAATGGGGACTCGCCAGTGTTCAGCGCTCTCTAGATGACCGCCCTCAAAAACCAGGCGCAAGCCACCCTGGTAGAAGTCGAGCTTGACCTCACCCGTATAGCCCACTAGCATGGATTTCGCCAGGCGCTGCTCCAATGCTGGCGCGATATGCCGCATAAACGCTGGCAGATTGGCCACGCGCACATACCACGCGTAGGGTCTCTCCTGGAACGGAGCCAGCGCGTCTCCCAACACATCGTACACCGGGTGCGTGCGACCCAACATAAAGCTAATCTCACTCAGCGGCTCCACATCGGGCCTGCTCGTTGGTATCTGCAATCCGTATGCCTGCAACGAGCGCAGCACTGATGGCATCACTGCCTGCACGTTCACTCCCGCAGCGGTGTCTAAGGCCCATACCTCCAGACCTTTGCCCCGCCTTTTAGGCATGGTCATTACGTAACCTTTAGGCGCTTCCTTCGCGTCAACGATCATCAGAAGACTCTCTGTCTTATCTCGCTCTGGTTGAGCCTTCCAACCTTCGAGCAGGTAGCGCCAGTAGTCCTCAGAAACATCTGTCCACACAATGCTTGCCGTGCGTCGGAGGTTGTAATATTCCATCACTAACGGAATATCCTCTACTGTAGCCTCACGGAGCGTATACGGCTCGGACTCACCTTCCTTCAGCTTAGGAATGAGTGAGAGGTATGTGACGCGCTTGCCACCCAGATCCAGGGCATACTCATAGCCAAACTGGCGGTAGAAGTAGGGAATGCCTGTGATGGCCTGCACCAGGTGTCCCTCTGCCTCACTGCGCGCATGCACCATCTCGAATAGAGCCCGGATCAACCCGCGATTGCGATATGCCGGATCGCTAGCCACAATCTCAGGGCGACCAATCGCAAAAAGAACGCCCTCATATTCCCAGTTGTGTCGCCACAGGCAGGTACAGGCCACAATAGGTTTGCCCTCTTTACGTGTATCTTCCACTATCCCATAGTCACCCGGACCCATCACGGGATGATCTCCGCGCATCAACCTCCGTATCCAATGCAGCATAAACTCATTCGCTGGCTCATCTGCCTTGTTGCGAAAGATTATACTGCACAGTTGCGCAATCTTTTCAGTATCTTCCGCTGTAGACCAGCGCAAAATGAGACCATCACCTAAATCACGATGATAAGTCGCTGATGCGGCAGGTATTGTTGTAAGCATACTGTCAATCCTCTTTCTCATTTCCTCGCTGGTTGCTAAAAGCGTTTGGATGGCGCCCTGGGCTTCCACTTTGCCATCTTTGAGGACATTAAGCGCTCATAGCAAGCAAGCTTCGTCTATCATCTTCATCGTTTGTTCTAACACCTCTCGTTGTAGCGGTTCAAGTATGGGCCACAGCAGCCTCGCCGTTTCTTGATACAGGCACAACGTCACTATCCCCCGCGCGACAATGGGCGATACATCTACAGGCACGGCGTCAACGCCTGCCCCGATTCTATGATACTGAGTCCACACAGAATCCAATCCAATGGACTCTTCGATCTGTCGATAGTAGGTACTGTCGCTCTTCACCAACACCCCACGCTGAATAGCCATAATGAGTGTCAGCTCTGAGAAAAGTCTCGCCGTCGCGTACGAAAGCGCTAATTCGTCGCCACTCACCAACTCGTTCAAGACCTTGTGCGCCAGTTCTGCCGCCATCAGCAAATAAAAGCTCGCGTGAGTGTTGGCTTCTGCTTGCAGCGGTGGCCAGCTAAAAGTATCTACCTCATGCATGAGCTGTGTAATGGAGCCATCTTTATCCAGCAGGACTCGCCGCCGACCTGCGGTAAAGAGAAACGCTCTCTCGGGTTTTGTAAGATCAGCGCGAATGCCAGCGACTGTTTTGGCTCCAACGCTAACCAGAAGGCCATCATGGTAGAAGAACCGTTTTTGAGGCGGCTTCACTGCATCGCGCACAAAGCAAGCAATATCAACGTCACTATATGGTCTTGCCTCCCCTCGCGCGAAACTCCCACCCAGGATGATACCTACAATGTCGTCGTTGTCCAGCTCTGCGACAAGCGCGTTCAAAAACTCCTCGGACAAAGTTGGTACTTCATAACGCCCGCCAATTTCTTTCAGGTTTGTTGGGTCGGCCATATTTTTTCACCTATTTTCATGTAAACCAGATGGAAATCTCACAAAAAAAGTTCGCTACTTTTCGTCTCAATAGTGATGAACCAGAGATAGTCTAACGCTTCTCAACTTTGGTAGAATACATCAACGACTTATAAACATCAAGAAATGGGAGGACAAGAGAACAACATGGCGAACGAGAAACAGAACAGGGTCGATATTTCCACGGAGCGCCTGGCGCTCATGCTTGATCGGATGGATATTACGGATGTCTTGTGCCGCTACGGCAGCGCCATAGACCGTTGCTCAGCGGATCAGAGCGATGCAACCTTTGCACTTTTAGCTGATTGCCTTACCGAGGATGTGGTGGTCGATTACGGCGTGGGAGGAATGCATAAGGGCGTTGACGCCTGGATTGCTTTTGTCAGGCAAAGTGCTCCCCGTATGGGTCGCACGCTTCATCTCTACACCAACTTCTTGATTAACGTGGACGGTGACACGGCTCACGCCGTTTTCAAC
>CATPCK010000331.1 GCA_955652655.1 uncultured Ktedonobacteraceae bacterium
CTACGAAACAAGGCGGTTTCATAAATACCTACCCGTGAAAGTTGGGGCTTGCCCTTGCCCTGGAGGTGCTGCGGCAACCATCTTTCCCTACTTCGTCTACAGAGACGCCGCTGCGGCAATCCTCGGGCTGTAACTTCGCGGAAGTTATCCGTTCGGGTGGTCTGTCCCGCCCATCCAGTAGTAATGCCCCTGCTCTGAGTGGCCCCAGCGGGGATTACCGGCCACATTCTCTCCATTTACCACCGCAATGTAATTGAGGACGGTGCCGGGAGGGTAGCTGGCGATGAGGGTTGATTGGCTGTTAGGCGCAGATCGAATATTCAATCCTTGAGCGGCCGTTACCTTGCAAGTTTTGGGCGGCGGAGGCGGCGGAGGTGTGACCGGCGGTATAAAAAGTACCTCTCCTGGGCGGATGAGATTAGGGTCGTTGCCGATCACCTGCTTGTTCGCATCATAGATCTTCTGCGATAGGTTACCATCGCCATAGGCCTGCTGTGCTATCGAGAAGAGCGAATCTCCTGGTTGCACGGTGTATTTTGAACCAGGGGTAACTTGAGCCATTTGATTCTCCTTGTCTGTTATTGAGATCAGTCTTCGGTTTGACATCCGAGCAAGAGAATAGAAATGAACGAGAAGAGCACTATTTCTGCTACCGGGTATCTATTTGTTGACCACGTTGGCATGCGTGTATTCGATATACTGCCCTTGTGTAGCATAAGATTGTGCCTATTGTTACCATAACACGAAGTCAAGGCATTTGTAAAGAGCACTTTTTCTGGTTAAGCTTGACGTTACGAAAAACTCGCAAGCCTGACGGGTTCGCCTGTTAATGAGGGGAGGGTAAAGTCGGGAGCGGGTTGCCCCACCTGCGCTTTGTCGCTTGCCGGACTAGACTTATCATGCTGTATGCTCATAGTGTGTGCTCCTGCAAATTCTTGCGACAGAACTTGCTATATAAAGATAGAAAAGTTTCACTTTCTCAGATGTTTGAGCTCCGGCACTGGAAGGGACTCCGATGAGTCCGATCTTGTCAAACATAGTTTACCTCAGTTTCTCTCTTCAAATGTATCATTCTATCACAACGAGCCTGACGCTATGCTCTTGTCAAGGGAGCTCTCACTTCTGCAACGAGAAGCTCCACCCAATCCAGCTGACCACAGCACGATGCTTCTTTACCTGAGATGTGCCAGCAGCATACGCAGTCCCCACACGACCCCAACACCGACGATCATGGCGAGGAGCACATTGCGTGTTCGTGCCATCACGAGCACCGTTGCCAATGCTGCTCCTGCTTCGGCAAGACCGGTACTGAACACGGTCGGAGCAACGATGGCGACGATCACCGTGCCAGGGAGATAGCCTAACCAGGCTTTCATCCGTGTGGAGAGCGTCATATGGCTCATCAGCCACAGCCCACTCATCCGCGTCAGATAGGTCACGAGGGCCATCCCGAAGATGGTCAGCACTGCCAGGAGGCTAGTCTGCATGCCGCACCACCCCTGCTACGCTGCCTGCCAGACCACCCAGCAGAATGTACCACTTGCCTGGAAGGACGTGTGCAGCCGCGACAGCCACGATTGCTGCCACCACCCAGGGAAGCAGGTCAGATTTCCCTTTCCATAATCCCACCAGTAACGAGAGAAAGACCGCCGTGAAAGCAAAATCCAGTCCAAAGCGTGCAGGGTCATGCACCACGTCCCCAAGCGTTCGCCCAACCACGGTCGAGCCGACCCATGCGACATAGAGTACGAGACCGCTGCCAAGCAGAAAGGCGGCGTTGCGTTTCCCTTTCGCAAACTCGCCCATCATGAGTGCCCAGTTCTCATCAGCCAGGAAGAAGATGCTTGTATATGCCTTGAGGGGAGAAAGGCGTGAAAACCAGGGGCTGATGGCTGCTCCCAGCAGCAGGTTGCGGAGGTTCACGATCAGGGTGGTGAGCAGAATCGCTGCAATTGGCAGTGGCATAGCCCACAGACTGAGCACGATCAATTGGGCCGATCCAGCATACACGAGCCCGCTCATCAGCAACACTTCGAGGAGACTCAGTCGCGCTTGTTGCGCTAATACCCCAAAGACGAGTCCGTAGGCACAGACGCTCAGCGCGATAGGAAGCACCCGTCTTGCTCCAGCCACTCCTCCCTTGAGGTCAAATGCAACGGGTTCTTCGGATGGCTGTGTTGCCGCTTCAGGGGGATCATCTGTCATGTCTACGCTCCTCGTGTGTTCTCAATGCACCTCAGCGTCGTTCGGCTGCAGCAAGCACGGCTTCACGGTGCTCACGCTCATGTCCTCCAATCTCTTCAAGAATATAGGTTGCCAGTGTTCCCTCCCATTCGGGCCAGGGGTGCTGCCGATTGAGTGCTTCCTCGCCAACATTGGCGAGAACCTGGAATAGTGCCTGCCGAGTTTGTTCGAATTCGTCCAATTGCTCCTTCGGTGTGAGCTGCTCGCGTGATGCCACTTGCCGTGCATTCCATGCATCTTCGTCGGCACCGATAACTGACAGGATTTCGGGTCTGATGCCGCTCGCGAGA
>CATPCK010000332.1 GCA_955652655.1 uncultured Ktedonobacteraceae bacterium
CGGTTGATTAACTGCGCCCGGGGCGGGTTGATTGACGAGGAGGCATTACTCGACGCACTTAATGAGAATCACCTAGCTGGCGTTGCACTCGATGTCTTTAGCCAGGAACCTATACGCGACAGTGCAGTCTTGAAACAGATTCTGGCCGATGAGCGCGTGGTCGCCACACCTCACCTCGGCGCCTCGACTGAAGAGGCACAGATAGGGGTGGCCACAGATGTCGCCGAACAGGTTATTACGGTACTGCGAGGCAACTTCCCGCGTTCAGCCGTCAATGCGCCATTAATCCTACCGGAAACCTTGAAGGTGCTCCAACCCTATATGCGCCTGGTGGAACAGATGGGACGCCTGTACACTCAATTGCAGCCGGGACCGCTGCATAAGATTGAGTTTTCCTGTAGCGGTGACATTGCCAACTATGACTTGCGCCCCTTGCAGGCTGCGCTCGTTAAAGGGCTGCTAGAGTCGATTTCTGACGCTCATGTCAATATGATTAATGCGCCTACACTGGCAAAACAGTGGGGCCTGGAGATCATTGAGCAGAAAAACACTACACCAGCTGAGTTCGCCAATCTGATAACGCTGCGCATGATGAATGCCAACGGTTATCCATCCTCTTTCGCAGGAAAGCCTGGCTCTGGCGATGAACACGTGGAGGTGATCAGTGGCGCGGTCATGCACGGAGAACCACGTATTGTTCGCGTCGGCCGCTACTGGGCTGAATTTGTGCCGGAGGGCTATATCCTCTTCTGCCGCAACCCCGATCAGCCTGGTATGATCGGCCGGGTCGGAACTGTACTAGGAAAAGCCCACGTCAATATTCGTCATATGGATGTTGGCCCAATCGTGCGTACACCACGACAGCGCGACTCGCAGCTGCCGCCAGATACCGCACTGATGATCGTTTCTGTAGATGACCTCATCCCCGATTGGGCCCTGCAGGAGATCGGTGCAGCAGGAGATATCTTTGGCTTGACCGTGGTGAAATTATAGCAAACTTTCTTTGACGTTGGGCGATGTTGAGTCTATAATGAGCAAAGATATGCGTGCCGATTGTTGAGAGAAGACAAATAACACTTATACCCTCTCTTGTACATAGATCGGGAAGGCCCCGGTGAATGCCACATTTCCCCGTCAGGGGAATGCTCTTGCATCATTCTTTCCACCAACATGCTTGTTGTATGACAGAGCGGATAAGACTGCGTGATAAAGAAAGAAGACTATTCTTAAAATGGCTACTACTGCCCCAAAGCCTACTCAACGAGGCAAATTGTTTGCTATACCAACGAAGCGGCAAGCAGGATTCGCATTCACAGTCCTGTTTGCTGTGAATATACTGAATTACGCAGACCGCTATGTACTATCAGCAATTTTGCCAAGCATCAAGCATGAATTCAACATTTCAGATACTCAGGGAGGTCTGCTGGGTTCATCATTTCTGCTAGTATACGCAGTGGCCACACTCCCCCTTGGACTATGGGCGGACCGAGGCATACGTAAGAACATCGTTGCGCTCTGCGTTGGTATCTGGAGCTTTGTAACCGCACTGGCAGGCCTCGCCCAAAATCTGCTTCAATTATTTAGCCTACGAGCTATCCTGGGTGTCGGTGAGGCTGGTTACGCTCCCGCCTCCCTCTCCCTCCTGGGAGACTTTTTTTCGAAGTCACACCGCGCTCGTGTCCTATCTTACTGGTCAATCGGTACATTAGTCGGTGCTGCCATTGGCGTCTCTCTAGGAGGCCTGGTCGCTGACACACTCGGCTGGCGCTGGGCGTTCTATATCGTTGGTATCCCTGGCCTGGTCGCCGCCTTCCTGGCCTGGCGTATGACCGAGCCCGCGCGTGGCTCCTTCGATAATGAGGCTGACTCATCAGACGAAGCGAATCCGGCACTTGCACATGGATCTATCGGAAATGATTTCTGGGAAATCATTAAAAATCTCAGCAAGATTCCGACATACTGGGTATTGGTGGGCGCTCTTGTTTTCAGCTTCTTTACCATCGGGGGCACATCAATGTGGCTCACTACCTTCCTTACCCGTGACTTTGGACTCTCGTTGACCAGGGCAGGATCCATCGCAGGTATCGTCCTGATAAGTAGCGGCCTGGTTGGGACCGTCCTTGGCGGATGGTTAGCCGATTTAGTGCAGCGCCGGCATCCAGAGGGCCGCTTGTTCGTCTCGATGCTCGGTTTCCTTATCGGCGCGCCGCTCGTGTTACTGGCGTTCTTTATTCATACCTTGCCGCTGTTTGTCGCTGTCTTCGTTGTTGCCGCCATCTCTTTAAATTTTTGCACCGGGCCTCTGAACGCGGTGATGCAAGACGTTATTCTCCCCAATATGAGGGCCACTGCCGTCGGATTGGCACTGCTTCTAGCACATATCCTGGGTGATGCGGCGGCACCTACCATTATTGGCTTGATCTCCGATCATACGTCATTAGGATTAGCTCTGACTGTAACCGCTCCCGTTTTTCTTTTCCTGGCGGGAATCGTCTGTCTCATCGGTCTACGAACGGTTGGGCGAGACATGCAGCGTATGCAAGAGCTCCTACGCAAGCAGCGCTAAAGCGGATATCTAAAGATAAAGGAAGGTCTTGCAGCAACATAAAAATCCCCTGGCAAAAGCCAGGGGATTTAGCATTGGAGCGGGTAACGGGATTCAAACCCGTGGTCTCAACTTTGGGAAAGTTGCATGTTATCACTACACCATACCCGCACAAAACCTGTTAACAAAAAGGATTATATCTGACATGCAACCAATTGTCAAGCATTTTTATTAAGAAGGGCTAGCCCTTCTTTTTGTCTTTCTCTTTCTGAGCCTTCTGCGCTTTGTAATACGATTTTGGCTTTGGGTGCCGTTCCGTATCGACATAGGCCGCTAAAGTAGCATCTTCCCGTGACGCAACGTCCGACTCATCGCGCTCACTGATGAGTTCCTGTAAATCGTTGTAGATGTTATAGTTATCGCTGGCTTCCCGCATCCTCAACATATGGCGCAACACATTGACCTGCGTGATATTGGTTTTATCATCCTTCGCCATCAACGTTCTTTGCAACAGCTTATCAACGAGATCTATACTATCATCATGTGCGCCGATACTCTCAAGGCGCTCACGCACCACCAATAACTGTTGATAAAGGTTCATACATTTCTCCTCCCGACAGTGCATGGTCCACTACTAGGAGTATGGTAGCATAGCACGCTCGATCACGTCAAATCGAGATTACACAACTGGCCTGATCTCCCATCCTCATCTGTATAGCGAGGTAAAGCAACAACAAAAGTCGACCCCTCGCCTGGTATTCCCTGACTTTCTATCCAAATACGACCACCCATTGCCTCTGTCAACTGCCGGCAGAGATAAAGCCCAAGGCCAGCTCCCCGTTGTATGCTGTTTAAGGCGCTATCCAGGCGCATAAATTTGGTAAAAAGTCGGCCCTGATCTTGCACTCCTATCCCTGGCCCCCCATCTTTGACGGCAATGATCACAAACTGGTCGCAGGACGTATCGAGAAGGTGGCCATCAGGGGATAGCGGCCGCTCATTCAGCGTGTCACCATCCACTCCTTTTGCAGTGATCTCAATCTTTGAAAAGGCCGATGTGTATTTCAGTGCATTACCTACTAAATTGAGCAATACTTGACGCAACCGCAAATCATC
>CATPCK010000333.1 GCA_955652655.1 uncultured Ktedonobacteraceae bacterium
ACGGCGGTCCTGCTGGCGGTAGCAGTGGTCATCGGCAACTTGATATCGGATATCTTGTACACGCTGGTAGACCCGCGCATTAAGGCAGCATAGGAGGCAAGTCGATGGATACAAAGGATAAGAACCAAGCGATAACCGGCCAAGAATACATGTCTCCTGATTCCGTAGTAAGTCCGTTGCAATTAGAACCGGAATTGATGGAGCTGACCGATACTGACCTTGCAACGACGCTCAACGAGAACCAACTGAAGGAACTGCAGCAAAAGCCAGCAACCCCATTACAAGATTCGCTGCGGCGACTGCGACGCGATAAACGCGCTATGGCGAGTATTGGTATGATTGGCTTCTTCGTGCTGCTCGCCATCTTTGGACCGCTCATCTACCAGCATATCGGCGGCTCTTATAGCAGTGCATTGAACGGACCGATAGGTCCGCAGGTCTACCACAGCTACTACCACCAGGAACTTGACCGGCAGGATGAAGGGCCATCGGCACAGTACTGGTTGGGAACAGATGACCTTGGCCGTGATCTGCTGGCGCGCCTGATGCAGGGGCTCCTTATTTCGATCAGTATTGCCGTGTTGGTAGAGGTAGTGGATATCACCCTGGGTATCCTCATCGGGGTGCTTGCCGGCTTTTACGGCGGGTGGATCGACCAGGTGCTGGCGCGATTTACGGACATCATTTTTGCCTTTCCTGGATTGCTCTTCATCATTTTAGTTGCAGGGATATTTGGCGAGTGGGCCGATACGAACTTGAGCGGTATCCCGCTTATTGGGGCGAATGGAAATGCGCGCCTGCTACTGGTCTCGTTGGCGCTGGCCTTCGTGGCGTGGCCATTGATGGCACGTTATGTACGTGGTCAAGCGCTCCAGCTCAAGGAGCAGCAGTTTATTGAGGCAGCGCGTACAGCGGGCACCAGCAATACGCAAATTATTCTGCGCCACATTGTTCCCAACCTGTTCAGCATCGTCGTCGTCGCAGCAACACTGAATATGGTAAATACAATCGTCGCCGAGGCAGGTATCAGCCTGCTCGGCCTCGGCGTACAAACACCGGGCTCCAGTATTGGCCTGATGATTTCCCAGGCCCAGGCCTCCGTGTCTAGCCACCCCTGGGAAATCCTGTTACCCTCTGGCGTGCTTGCAATTATTGTGCTGTGCTTTTCCTTCTTCGGAGATGGCCTGCGCGATGCCTTTGACCCTCGATCAAAAGATTAGTGAGTGGAGATAAAAAATGGCAGAGAATCTGCTGGAAGTAAATAATCTAAGAACCTACTTTTTCACACGCTCAGGGGTTGTCAAAGCGGTAGATGATGTTTCATTTGTGATCAAGCCAGGTCAAACGTTAGGGGTTGTAGGGGAAAGCGGCTGCGGCAAAAGTGTTACGGCCCTCTCGATAATGCGCCTGATAGCCACTCCTCCTGGCAAAATTGTGGGGGGTGAGATCAACTTCAATGGTGAGAATATCCTGGAAAAGAATTTAGATGAACTCACGGACCTGCGCGGCAGTCAAATTTCGATGATATTCCAGGATCCAATGACTTCACTCAACCCGGTGTTTACCGTGGGAAACCAGATTGCAGAGACGGTCAAACGCCACCATACAGATCTGAGCAATGACCAGGCCTGGAAACGCAGCGTTGAGATGCTTGACCTTGTACGTATTCCAGACGCAAAGAAACGGGCGAAGAATTATCCACACGAGTTCAGCGGTGGCATGCGGCAGCGCGTTATGATAGCTATCGCACTTGCCTGCAACCCGAAATTACTCGTCGCGGATGAACCGACAACGGCGCTCGATGTGACTATTCAGGCCCAGGTGCTTGAACTGATGAGTGGCCTCTCGAAAGAGTTTGGCACCGCTGTCATGCTGATTACCCATGATCTAGGAGTGGTTGCCGGGACATGCCAGCATGTCAACGTCATGTATGCGGGACACGTGGTAGAGTCGGCTCCAGTCAAGCAAATTTTTGAGACGCCTGCACACCCATACACCGTAGGACTTCTGCGATCCATTCCTCGCATGGATGAGAAACATGGCAGCAGTCTCACCCCGATTGCGGGACAGCCGCCCGATTTATCCAAAGAGATCATTGGTTGCCCCTATGCGCCGCGCTGCCCTAAAGTACAGAATCGCTGCCGGCAGGAACGCCCAGAGTTGAAGCCAGTAGGTCGCGGAGAGCAGGTGGCGGCCTGTTTCTATCCAGATTAAGCCAGGGGGAAAGGAATTTTTATGGCACAGGAGACAACAACGCCGACGACGACAGGGACAACCCTGGTCGATGTCAAGGGCTTAAAGGTTTATTTCCCCATAAAAGGGGGCATTTTGAATCGCACCGTTGCTAACGTGAAAGCGGTGGACGGCGTCGACATGTTTATCCCTCGTGGCGAGACGCTCGGCCTGGTAGGTGAAAGTGGATGTGGTAAGTCAACCACGGGACGCGCGATTTTGCAGTTGATCAAACCAACGGCAGGCAGCGTTCTTTTCGAAGGTGATGAACTCACAAAACTCTCCCCTGGTGCGCTACGGCAGAAGCGCGCCAGAATGCAGATGGTGTTCCAGGACCCCTATGGCTCGCTTGACCCGCGCTTTACGGTTGGAGAGATTGTCGCGGAGCCTCTGAAAAATTTCAATCGTGGGAACGCGAAGGAGATTCAGGAACAGGTAGCCGATCTGTTGCAAGTGGTAGGATTGAATCCATTCTTCATGAATCGCTTCTCGCACGAGTTCAGCGGTGGCCAGCGACAACGTATAGGAATTGCTCGCGCATTGGCTCTACGTCCCTCGTTAGTGGTGGCTGACGAGCCCGTGTCTGCGCTTGATGTATCGATCCAGGCACAGGTGCTCAACCTGTTGCAAGACCTGCAAGGCAAATTTGGTCTGACCTACCTGTTCGTGGCGCACAACCTTTCGGTGGTAAAGCATATCAGCGACCGGGTAGCCGTGATGTACCTGGGGCGCGTCGCCGAGTTGGCAAAAAGTGAAGACATGTATCAGATGCCATTGCATCCTTACACCCAGGCATTACTTTCGGCAATTCCTGTTCCTGATCCTGAGATAGAGTCAAAGCGTAAGCGCATCATTCTTGAAGGTGATGTGCCGAGCCCTGTGAATCCACCAAGCGGATGCAATTTCCATCCACGCTGCTGGAAAGCCCAGGCGATCTGCCGCGAGGTTATCCCGCCGCTGGAA
>CATPCK010000334.1 GCA_955652655.1 uncultured Ktedonobacteraceae bacterium
GGATATAGCAGGGTGGTGGTCCGCTTGCCAGTGTGAGGGAAGCGAACCACCACCCTGCTATATCCAGAGCCGAGAAGAGCGAAGGGATGAGCTGATTGATGAATACAGCGGACAGGTAAGCAAACGATGAGTCAACGACAGCAGTTTCCTCAACCACACCTGACAGGCGACGAGGCGATAGATGCGCAGCCAGCACAGCGGGTCGTTGTACATGCTCATCGACGACCAGCACCTCAGGTGAAACAGCAGAGGTTCTGGTTCCTGCTGGGAATGATCGTGCTGCTCTGCATTATTTCACTTGTTGCACTCATGCAAGCGGGTGGTATATGGTCGAGGCAGATACTGGTAAGACAAAGACAGTTCGCCCCCATGCCAGCGCCCGAAGCGGCAGGTACGTTTCGGGAGTATCCCTTCCCTCGCCCAGACAACGAGGTAATGCGTCCAGCTATCGACCACCAGGGGCGACTCTGGTTTGGAGCCATGGGCCAGAACGCGCTGGTGGTCTTTGACCCGCGGACCCGGACCTTCCAGTACCTGACGCCGCCACACGGACATCACGGCATCATGGGCGTCCTGGTGGCCCCGGACGATACTATCTGGTTTGCCGAACAGGCTGCCAACTATCTCGGACACTACGACCCTGCGACGAGGCATTACCAGCTCTATCCCCTCCCCTGGCTCACGGTTCCAGACCCCGGTCAACCAAAGCAGATCCAGTCGTTGCCGAGCGCACCCAACGAGTTGGCCCTGGATGGGCATGGGGAGATCTGGTTCACCGAATTCAATGCTGATCGCCTGGGGCGACTCGATCCACGTACAGGCCATATCCGGCAGTACGCACTCTCCGCTCAAGCGAGCGTACAGACCCTCTACCCCTATGGGGTGACCATCGATCGGCAGGGCATGGTCTGGTTCAGCGAAGCGGGGACCAACCAGCTTGGTCGCCTCGATCCGTCGACCGGCGCTCACCGCGTGTTCACCACTCCAGACCCCCATACGCTGCTCATGGAAGTGGCCAGCGATGTACGGGGCGCCATCTGGGTCACGTCGTTCACTCCAGGTCTCCTGCTTCGTTTCAGACCAGGCAGCGGCACCTTTACCTCCTACCTTGCCCCTGTCGATGGGAGGGAGAGCAGCGCGTTCTATGGGCTTCTCGTCACCCCGGCTGGCGATGTCTGGGTCACGAATTTGGCACAAAACGTACTTGCGCGTTTGGATGTCGCTGCACAGCGTTTTCTCTCCTATCACCTGCCGAAGCCTGGGAGTCAACCGCTGGGCCTGGTGATGGATGGCAGCCATGCCCTCTGGTTTACCGGTGTAAACGCAGTCGGGGTGTTGCACCCGTAAAGCGCAGTATTTGCATAGGATAATGTTCCTATTTGATTGTCAATGGAGCGTGAAAAAGCTATACTACAAGTTGCTTGTGAAAATGAAGTAACTTACCTTGTGCAACCCACACGACGATGGAGGGCATAGTAGGAACATGATCGGTGCAGGACAGCAGCGCATTGGAAAATATACACTCTATAAGCGTCTGGTCTCAAGCAAGATGGGTGAAGCGTGGATTGGCTACGATCCACAATCGAGCAGTTATGTCATCATTAAGATCTTCTACACCGGTCTCCAGGCCGACTCCGATGAGATGCTGCAATTTCGCCAGCAGACTGAGCAAGTGGCTGCCCTGCAACACCCACATATTGCCCGTATCCATGATCTCGCTATCATCCCATCCAGAAATTCCGAAGGCTCCATCACCACGATGGTCTGCCTCATCATGGAGTATGTCGAGGGTCAGACGTTGGCCGACTACATACAGAACACAGCAAGTAGAGGCAGCATACGGCCTGGAACAGAGATCGTGCAGCTCTTTACTTCGGTGAGCCTGGCAATAGACGATGCCCATCAGCATGGGATTATTCACGGGAACCTCAAACCCACCAATGTGTTGCTCAAGAAAGAGGGTGAAACGCGAGGCCAGATCGGTGAGCCGGTGTTGACGGATTTTGGCTTTCTCAAACTGCTGGGAACCGATACTGTGACCACGAGCCCGTTCTACCTCTCACCAGAACAGATTCGGGGGCACGCCGCCACTGAACGGAGCGATATCTACTCGCTTGGCGTGATGCTCTATGAACTCTGCACCGGAGTCCTGCCGTTCCGGGGAAGTAGGCCCGTCTCCATTATGATGCAGCACCTGAATACCCCACCTACTCCACCTGCACTCATGAACCCAACGGTGTCCTCTGCACTAACCAATGTCATCCTGCGTGCCCTGGCGAAAGAGCCCGAGAGACGTTTTCCCAGCGCTTCTTCCATGACGGTAGCGCTGGCTCAGGCGCTCAACCTCCCCATTCCCGAGAGCTTGAGTCAGGCAAGGAACATTTCCGCTATCCTGCATGAAATTGAGAGCAGCAACGCACTTCAGCCTCTTTCGCCAGCCGACGTGTCGCCGTTTTCGGATTCGGCACCATCTCGCGCTTATGGAGCTATCGCCCAGAGGCGCCCTGAAAGGAGTGCAGTTGGCGCGAATGTCCCCTCCGCTGAATCGGAACACCGAAGGAAGGGTATACGCAGTCCATGGTTACTCATAAGCATGCTCGTGTTGTTGCTCGCAAGCGTGGGGACGATAGGGCCCCTCCTGCTGTTTCCACAGAATACTACAAAGGTCGTTGCCTTGAATCAGCTCGTGGGACATGCGTACTTCCTCAATAGTGGACAGTTCAATAGGGAAGGCCCCCAGGGTATCAATGATGAGTTGCAGGTTATGCTCTCGCACGTCCCCGATCCTCCGACCGGGAAGAGCTACTACGCCTGGTTACTGGCCGATAAGAGTGTGAGCGAATCGGTACCGATCGTGCTCGGCCCATTACGCGTCGATCATGGAAATATCCAGTTCCTCTACCGTGGAGATGGGCAACATACCAATTTATTGGGGGTAATCAGTCGTTTTCTCATCACCGTCGAGGATGCGCATCACCCCACGAATAGTCCCTTGATTGATACCAGAACATGGCGCTATTACGCGGAAATTCCTGAGAAACCCAGCCCCGATGACAAGTTGCATTTCAGCATGCTCGATCACCTGCGCCATCTGCTGGTGGAATCACCAGAACTACGCATACGCGGCTTACATGGTGGTTTGGCCTTCTGGTTCGCCAGAAATACGTTCGCGGTCCTGGAGGCTGCCAATGGTGCCAGAGAAGCTTCGCATAGTAAAGAGAGTTCCACGATCCGTAACCAGGTCATCCGTGTCCTGGATTACCTCGATGGGGCATCGTTTGTGCAGACGGAGGTGCCCCACGGTACTCCCTTGCTCGCCGATGCATCCGCTTCGCAGGTGGCCTTGCTCGGTCCGTCCCCAACCAATCCAAATCCTCCTGGGTACACCTATGGTGACGAAGCATCCCCTGGCTATGTGTACCTCATCAGTGAACACATGGGAGGGGCAATCGAGTCACCTCAAACCACAGCAGATCAGCGCACCCTTGCTGTGCAGATTAATCAGGGGCTTGATCGGGAGAAAAGCGTGTTAGAGCAGATCCATCAAGACGCAAAGCAGCTGCTGAGTATGAACCTTGAGCAATTGCTACAACCAGCTGCCCTCTCGATTCTCAATGATCTTGCGTCACAAGCTCAAGATGCCTATACCGGTCAGATCAATCCGTCTAACGGCCAGCCCGAGGATGGCGCTCTCTGGACGTATGACAACCTGCAGCGACTGGTTACCTTTGATATCCAGCAATATACGTCACAAACGCAGTAGCATTGCTTTTCTCGAACGGAGTGTCACAGAAAATAATGCTGTTTGTTGAGGATACTCCAATAGCCGCGGGCAGGATGTCAAGTTTGCTGTGCTTCATCCGCTGGAGGCACCGGTGTCATCAGGCCTTCATAGATGAAATCGCGGCAATGCTGGGCTACGAGTTGCGGGTCGACGCGCAGGCGAGCTACTCCGGTGTCCATTGCGGCTTGCGCTACGGCGGCGGCTATGGCAGGGGCAATATCGTAGTCCATTGCCTGTGGGATGATCTGACCTTCCTGAAGTTCGCGGTCAGTTACCATGGATGCCAAGCGCTCGGCTGCCGCGAACTTCATCTCGTCATTGACAGTGCGGGCGCGCACATCAAGTGCGCCGCGGAAGAGACCGGGAAACGCTAAGGAGTTGTTCACCTGGTTGGGGAAGTCGGAACGGCCTGTCGCTACTACCCGCGCTCCAGCTGCCAGAGCTTCATCGGGCATTATCTCTGGATCGGGATTCGCCAGGGCGAAGATGATAGGCTGGGGCGCCATTGTCTTCACCATTTCGGGTGTCAGGACGCCAGGGGCAGATAATCCAATAAAGATATCTGCGCCCTCAATCGCCTCTGCCAGTCCACCGCTTTTTTGATCGAGGTTGGTACGATTCGCTATCTCTTCCTGCACAGCATTCATACCAGCAAGACCTGGCTTCAGGATGCCGCGCCGATTAAGCAATAACAGCTTTTTCATACCCCAATACATCAGGAGGTTGGCGACGGCGATGCCGGCAGCTCCGGCTCCCAGTATCACGGTGGTCACATCCTCCTTCCGCTTGTTTACCAGGCGCAGGGCATTGATGATGCCTGCCAGAACCACGATAGCTGTGCCGTGCTGATCATCGTGGACGACTGGTATATCGAGTGAGTTGCGCAGCCGCTCTTCAACCTCAAAGCACTGCGGAGCGGCGATATCCTCCAGGTTTATTCCACCAAAAGCGGGGGCTATATACTCAACGGCAGCGACAATCCCATCTATATCCTGCGTAGATAAGCAGATGGGATAGGCCTCGATGCCGGCAAAGGTCTGGAACAGAATGGCCTTCCCTTCCATTACCGGTAATGCCGCTCGTGGGCCAATATTGCCTAAGCCAAGCACAGCACTACCATCAGAGATCACCGCCACGCGATTACCTTTGCCTGTATAGTCAAAGGCACTATCTGGCTCTTCGAGAATTTTATAGGCAGTCTGGGAAAGACCGGGGTACAAATATAAGGAATTGAGGACGATGTAATCGCGAATGGGTACCTTTGGCTGAATTTCCAACACCCCCTGGTAGCGCTTGTGCAGTTCGAGGGCCTGCTCCTGGGTATTGGCATAATGATGTGACGGCGGCGGTACAGGCCGGTGACCTTCATAGATGGTCCTGCGAGCCTGCATTTCAACTTCGTCCGGATCTTTCTCGATACGGGCGACGCCAGTTTGCCTGGCAGCTTCGGCAACGGCTCGCGCGACGCGAGGAGCTACACCGTACTCCATGACTGAAGGAACAATCTGCTGGGGAGAGAGCTGCGCTGGTGGTACAAGATCAGCGATAGCATGTGCAGCAGCAATCAGCATCTCGCGGTTAAATCGTGTGGCACGCATGTCTAGTATTCCACGAAAGATGCCTGGCAACACGAGCGCGTTCGTGATCATATTGGGAATATCAGGATGCCCTGTCGCGAAGACAGCCGCTCCGGCGGACTGGGCATCTTCAGGTGTGACGCCTGGATCAGGCAGAGCAAGTGCAAAGACAATGGAGCGTTCTGCCATTGAGCTTATCACTTCTGGCGTAATCGCATTCCACGAGGAGAGAGCTATAAGCACATCGGCACCGCGCACGGCATCGCTGAAAGTTCCGCATATGTCATTGGGATTTGTCTGGCGAGCAATGTCTAGTTTCGCCCAGTTCATACTGTGGTTGCGGTAGCGATGAAGGATGCCGAGACGATCACAGACCAGAACGTGTTGGAAACCATCTTGCAGCAGCAATTGGGCGGTACCGATGCCACCCGGGCCAGCGCCGCTGATCACGATACGGACATGCTCTTTCGTCTTATCCACAAGCTTGAGCGCGTTATAAAGAGCGCCCAGAACAGCAACGGCGGTCCCCTGCTGGTGGGAATGTAAAACGGGGATGTTGACGGCGCGTGCAAGATGGTCTGTGACTGTAAGAGCGCGCGGTGAAGCGATACTGGTGAGGCAGAATCCACCAAAGGTCGGCCAAATTGCTATGCCAGCAGCGATAATTTCCTCCACATCTTGTGTGCTCAGGCAAATTGGGAATGTTTCTTCTCAGCCAAAGGTTTTGAAGTGGATATAGGCGTCTTCAAGCATCGGCAGCGTCGCCAGCGGGCCAATATTCCCAAAGCCATAGGCCGATGAACCATCAGAGACCAGGGCGATGGTATTGCCCCGCAGAGTATAGTCAAACGAGGTAAGCGGCGCCTTCGCGATCTCTAAACAGGGGGCGGCAACACCCGGAGTATAGACAAGGCTCAGGACAGAGCGGTCCTTGAGCGGCACCTTACTGGCAACGCTGATCATGCCGCGAAGCTGCTTACGATATTCTAAGTCTTCCTGCGATCTCAAACCTAAAGCAGGGAAAGGTGCAGATGTAGACTGATTGCTCTTACTCGCATCAATTCGTCCTTGTTTTCCATTTTCTGGCTTATGCATTGGTAATACTCATCCTTGCTTGTCTTCAAAAAACGACTTACTCATTTTCGATCCAATGATTTCTCATTATATGAAAGTGGCCTCTGGACTGCAATCTGTGCCGCAATAAGTGATAGGGATATTCCTGCCTGCAATACTTGACAGAGCAGTAAAAGTTCAGGTACATTTCCTTCGGGCAATACCGAGGGTGAAGAGGCTGCAATACGGCGGCTCGCGCCCGATTTACAGCCTTTGGTGCAGAGCGAGGATATCCGAGAGGGCATCCAGTCTTTCATTGAACGCCGTCAAGCAAACTTCAAGGTGCGATAACGATGCCTCGCAGGAAGGGGTTTACAGGCTAAGAGGAGGTGAAGACGAGGAGTTAAGTGGAGGCTCCTGTATGTGCTCTGGCTGGAGTTCATGTAGCGATTTCATTCCGAACAGCCAGCGCGATACTTTGATGCGCCTGATGCATAGATCAAACAAAACGAGCGTTGCAATCAGAGCGATCGTGCTGACGAACAGAAATTTTACGCCCATATTGATATTCCATGCAAGGGTGAGAAACGCGATGACCACGATGACGGGATAGTGTAGCAGATAGAACGGTAAGACGGCTTCATTGGCATAATCGATGACTTTGTCGCTGAAATTCAAGAAGTGCATGCCAAAATACAGCACAAAAATCATCCAGGACCAGGTAACGACGCTACGCAACAACTGGTAGAGGACATATCCTACCGAGTAGGTGGAGATAGTATCCCAACTGCTTAATGCACCGTCAAAAGATGCTACCAGCATTATTAGTAAGCTGGTGATTCCTACGAATTGAGTTAGCTTCCACTGCTTCTGAATAGCGGACTCGTAGCGGGGTTCGGCTAAGAAAATAAACCCGTATATAAAGATAATAAGCCAGGTAAAGAAATCTGACCAGTTCTGATAGCCAGGGAATGGCGCTCGTAATGCAATCTGGATGAGCGCAATGGGCAGTGCAAACACAAAGAGTCCCGCAGGTCTATCACAAAATGCAGCTAGCTTCGAAATGAAGCGTAAACTTTGCTCTCGTTTCAAATAA
>CATPCK010000335.1 GCA_955652655.1 uncultured Ktedonobacteraceae bacterium
ACTATCACTATACATGAGCGCTGGTCGCAACGGACGGTGAAAGGAGTCCAACGGGACAAACGTGCCCGATGTACCGGCAACACAGAGCGCCTTCACCGCGCCGGGAGCTACACCAGCCATAGCCAGGCGCTCGCCTACCTGGCTCAGTACGCTGCACGTCGCATGCCACCATTCCTCTGCATCCTGCTCGAAGGCCCCATCAGGACCCGGCCCCAGCGTTTCTGACGGCAGCGGCACCGATGCGCGAGCAACCACCTTACCATTGCTGGCAACAGCTATAGCACGTACACCCTGCGTGCCTATATCAACACCAATCACATAATTGGCACTACCTGCTCTATGCATAGTCTCGCGCCTCCTTTATGGGAGTTTACATGCATCCTCTCTTCTGTTCATCTTCAATAGCATAGCACATGTCGAAATTACGACGTGCCCGCTTGATGTATAAAGTATGTTCTATGGATTTGATAGCAAACTGCTACTACAACTAATACTTTTGCCATGCTATACTTCACTCAACGAAAGTTATAACATGTACTCGTGAGGAGATATCACCATGATAATAGAGACACCGTCCGAGCAGAGGAATCGCTGGGCATCCGGAGTAATCCCCTACGCCCAGATGGGCTATTGGAAGCCTGACTATGAACCGAAAGACACAGACATCCTGTGCGCGTTCCGTATTGTGCCACAAGAGGGTGTAGACCCTATTGAAGCGGCGGCGGCTGTCGCTGGCGAATCATCTACCGCTACCTGGACGGTGGTCTGGACCGATCGTTTGACAGCCCACGAGAACTACCAGGCCAAAGCCTACCAGGTTGTTCCAGTTCCTGGTACGGACCAGTACATTGCCTACATCGCCTATGACCTGGACCTGTTTGAGGAAGGGTCCATCGCGAACCTGACCTCCAGCATCATTGGCAATGTCTTTGGCTTCAAGGCGTTGAAGAGCTTACGGCTGGAGGATATGCGCATTCCCCCGCACTATGTGAAGACTTTTCAAGGACCGCCTCATGGAGTTGTCATGGAGCGCGAGTACCTGGATAAGTACGGTCGCCCGCTGCTCGGTGCTACCACCAAGCCGAAGCTTGGTCTTTCAGCCCGCAATTACGGTCGTGTTGTCTATGAGGCGCTGCGTGGGGGCCTGGACTTTGTGAAAGATGATGAAAATATCAACTCGCAGCCCTTCATGCGCTGGCGTGACCGCTTCCTCTATTGTATAGAGGCAGTCAACAAAGCCAGTGCTGAGACCGGTGAGGTCAAGGGGCATTACATGAACGTCACCGCCGCAACGATGGAAGACATGTATGAGCGTGCCGATTTTGCCAAAGAGCTGGGAAGTATCATCGTCATGATTGACCTGACCATTGGCTACACTGCGATCCAGTCCATGGCCAAATGGGCACGTAAGAATGGCCTGATTCTACACCTGCACCGCGCAGGGCATGGCACCTACACGCGCCAGAAGACGCATGGCGTTTCCTTCCGCGTGATCGCCAAGTGGATGCGCCTGGCTGGCGTCGATCACATCCATGCCGGTACCGTGGTTGGCAAGCTGGAAGGTGATCCCATGGCTATCCGGGGCTATTATAAGACGCTGCTCGGCATGAAGTATGACGCCGATCCCGCCCTGGGCCTGTTCTTTGAGCAGGATTGGGCGTCGATGCCCGCGGTCATGCCCGTCGCCTCAGGTGGTATCCATGCCGGGCAGATGCACCAGCTGCTGCACTACCTGGGTGAGGATGTGGTGCTCCAGTTCGGTGGTGGCACCATTGGTCACCCGGAAGGCATTGCCGCTGGTGCGACGGCAAACCGCGTTGCCGTGGAAGCCATGATTCAGGCGCGGAATGAGGGGCGTGACTACTTCAATGAGGGGCCGGAGATTCTCGAGAAGGCTGCGAAGTGGTGCGGTCCACTGCGTGCCGCATTAGAGCTCTGGAAGGACGTGAGCTTCAACTACACCTCGACCGACACGCCCGACGCCACACCAACCCCAACCTATTAAATAAATGTAGGGGCGACCCTCGCGGTCGCCCAATGGGTCAAATGGGTCGCCCAATGGGTCGCCCGAGGAGTTACCACCATGGCTTTTCACCTTACCCAGGGAACGTTTTCCTTTCTGCCGCCTCTGACCGACGACGAGGTCCGCATGCAGGTGCAATACTGTCTGGACAACGACTGGCCGATCAACGTGGAGTTCACCGACGATCCCCATCCGCGCAATTCCTACTGGGAGATGTGGGGACTACCGATGTTTGACGTAAAGGATCCGACTGCGATCCTGTATGAGATCAACGAGTGCCGTAGAGCCTACCCAAATCACTATATCCGGGTGGGTGCCTACGACCGCAGCAAAGGCCGCCAGACCATCGCCCTCTCGTTCATCGTGAACCGACCTCCTCACGATCCCGGCTTCAGCCTGTCCCGTCAGGAGGTACATGACCGTGTTATCCGCTATACGCTGCATAGCTATGCAACGGACAAGCCTAAGGGAGAGCGGTTCTCATGATTCCACCTACTCAAGCCGGGGGGCCTGACATTGCGGCGCATCCAGCGCTCGACATTCCCGAGGACGCCAGCGTAGATGTGTCAAGCGTGCTCCAGGAGTCACAGATCATGGAGGTGCTGCAGAAGCTTGATCAGGAGCTTGTGGGGCTCAAGTCCGTCAAGACGCGCATTCACGAAATCGCCGCCTTGCTCCTGGTTGATAAGATGCGGCGCAGCCTTGGGCTGGCGGCGCGGCCTCCCTCTTTACACATGTCCTTTACTGGGCCGCCAGGCACCGGCAAGACCACGGTGGCCATGCGCATGGCGACGATCCTGCACCGGCTCAGCTATGTACGCAAAGGGCACCTGGTAGCGGTGACACGTGACGACCTGGTCGGTCAGTACATCGGCCATACCGCTCCCAAAACCAAAGAGGTTCTCAAGCGGGCGATGGGCGGCGTGCTCTTCATTGACGAGGCCTACTACCTCTACCGCCAGGAAAACGAACGGGACTATGGGCAGGAAGCCATTGAGATCCTGTTGCAGGTGATGGAGAACCAGCGCGAAGATCTCGTCGTCATTCTCGCGGGCTACAAGGACCGCATGGAAACCTTTTTCCAGTCCAACCCGGGCATCAGTTCGCGCATTGCGCATCACCTGGATTTTCCCGATTACGCACTCGATGAGCTGCTTGCAATCGCGCAGCTCATGCTGGCGGAGTATATGTATCGTTTCAGCCCAGAGGCACAAGAAGCGTTTGAAGCCTATCTCAAGAGACGTATGCACATGCCTCGCTTTGCCAACGCCCGCAGCGTGCGTAATGCGATAGACCGGGTGCGCTTGCGCCAGGCCAACCGCCTCTTTGCAAAAGGAGGGAGAATCTCGAAGACAGATCTGATGACCATTGAGGCTGAGGATATACTGGCCAGCCGCGTATTCTCTGAGGAGATGACGGACGACGAGCCACAACGCGACAGCATAACGCAACATCAGCCCTCGTGACTTCCAGGGCAGGGGCAAGCCCTGCCCCTACATTTCCTATGGCGGCATCGTTAAAATGTAGGGGCAGGGCTTGCCCCTGCCCTGATGACGCAAGAGGTACCCCAAAAAATTTCCACCCTTCAAAGCCCACAGCATTGCTACGCACATCTAAATCCCTCAGCATCATACATCGTGTGAAATCTGCACCCTTCCAAGCGTAATCATCCTATACAGGAAAACGCGAATGTGACGATTTGTAATCGGCGGAAGGGTGCTGGTACATGTTGATGCGTTGCTCTGCCGGCGGTCAGGTGAAAACCATACTCAAAATAGTGGTTGGATGCTGCCTGGTGCTGGCCTTTGCTTTTATGTCCTCGCCGTTTCAAGCTTCAGCCAATACTACGGCCAATATGCACGCGGCCGCGAGTGGCCCAACGTTGCAGGTGGATGTGGGGTTTGAAGCAACCTTCAAGAGGGAGTACTGGACTCCTGTGTATGTTGTGGTGAGCAACGGTGATGCCAATTTCGCGGGCACGCTTTCCGTGAGTATGTTTTCGGGGCCGCCACACTCTTCAACAATAGGCATCCTTTCACCGTGGAGTTTTCAGCAGCCCGTGGAGTTCTCGAAGGGGGCGAAGAAACAGTACACCATCTATGTGCCTTACTTTCTTGGCACTTTTTCACCCACTGGCGTCGTAGCATACCTGCGCGATACGCGCGGTAAAGTGGTAACCACCCAGACCTCGACGAGTGGCTATGAAGTGAAGCCGGGTAATCTCTTCATCGGGTTACTCTCTGACATGGATGCAAATTTTGATCCATTGCGCAGCGTATCCCTGCCGAACCAGACCAGTTCTCCCACCACGTCCAGGCTTGATGCGACAACCATGCCCACCCAGGCTACGGCATTGGAGAACTTTGATGTCATCGTACTGGATGATTTTAGCAGTAGCGCGCTGAGCCGTGCCCAACTTGCCGCACTGCGAACATGGGTCAACCAGGGAGGAGTATTGATTGAAGTTGGCGGCCAGGATTGGCAGCGTACCCTGGGTGCGTTACCGCCAGAGATGTTGCCGGTGGTGGTGAATGGCATGGACGTACTACCAGCCGGAACCCATCTTTTGCCCACTGCTGGTCCGGTGATACAAACTGCCGGACAGGCCGCTCTCCCCGATACTCTCAATGATCCGGTTATAGCCAGTACAGCGAGACTGCGCCAGCCAAACGGGTTTTTCAACAGCGAGACCTTATTGTCATCTGGTACGATGCCGCTTATTGTGCGGGCGCAGCAGGGCCAGGGGGTTATTAGTTATCTTGCCTTTGATCCCACGAACGCGCCCTTGCTCAACTGGCAGAATACGGGTGCGCTCTGGAAGGCTGTGCTGCTTCAGACCATGGGTGATGCATTTCTTCTACCCAATTCTGTCCCCACCTCTAATAGCGGGCCGGGGCAACTTTTGACGCGAGGTGGAGTGATTAGCATGCTAGCTCCAGCGATGCTATGGGGCCCCTGGATCCTCGCTTTCCTCCTGATCAGCTATCTCTTGATCCTTGGCCCGGTACGTCTTTACATTGTGAGGAGGTTGAAACAGCCTCGTTGGGGATGGCCTATTATTTTAAGCAGTATTGTCGTTTTTTCGCTCCTCGCGTATGGCCTTGCCTTCTACCAGAGAGGTGCCGCGCTCAGCGATAACAGCATCTCTCTCATCCAGATTGATCAGGGCGGATCAACTGCCCACGTTACCACGTACATGGGCATATACGTGCCCGGCCAGGGAGATTATACGCTGCATATTCCCGGTGAGAGCCTCGCTCAGCCGGTCGCTAATCAGTTTCTAGACAACAAAGGTGCCGTTTTGGCCAGTGGTGACCTCCCGGCGAGCATGCAAACTGCAGCAGAGGGGACGGATATGAATCTGCCAGACCTGGGCCCCTGGACGTTTCATCCGCTTGTGTTTGAGCAGGACCGCCAACTACAGGGCAATCTCGTCACTCATTTGAGTTTGCGCGGCGGTCACCTGGTGGGAACGGTTAGCAATACGCTGAACACCTCCCTGAGCGATGCCTATATCCTGTTCTCTCACACATTTGTGAGCGTTGGAGACCTTGCGCCAGGAGAGACACGGCAGATTGATTTCTCCTTACATGCAACGACAAGCCAGCCTGGTACATCCCTGGCCGATCAGATTGCCGCAAATGGCGGGCTGACGACCCCCTATGTCCCTTACGCGCACAACGATCAGCCGCGAACCGCTTTCCAGAGTCACATGGCGCTGCTGTCGGCGCTCGAAGGCGCCGGGTACTCCACAGCTGCCTGCGATGGATCTTGTAGCACACACGCGATAACGAGCCGGGGTATGATCTATCTCACAGGTGGGAAGGTTCCCAACCCCAATGTCGTCGATATGCCCGATCCATTGCTGGTGGCATGCGCACCCGCTACGTTGATCGGCTGGGCGAATCAGCCTGGTGTGTCGGGAGTGGATGAAGTGACCATCAACGGCAATCACCCCTCGGGCCAACACGAAAACTTGATACAGATGCCGCTCAACATCGATATTTCTGGCAGTGGAAAGATTCCCCCCGGTATTATTGGGAGCCACCTGGTCGATATCCAGAGTTACGATGCGCAGGCGATCTTGCCCGGCATCTACACCATGAACACGGGTAGTTTGACCTTCGCATTTTCAATGCCCACCGGCTCCAATCAGCTGGTCAATGGTTTGACCGTTACGGTGCCGGACCTGCTAGCCAGCGCTACGGGGCCGTCTACGAATGTCAGCCACCTGGGCGCCAGCCTGTATAACTGGCAGACGGGCGCGTGGGATACGCTATCGCTGCACAAAAATAGCTTTACCACCGGGAACTCGGGGGCTTACATCGATCCAGGCGGGCGGGTATTGCTGCAGGTCACGAACCAGAATAGCGCCATGGGGAAACTCTTCTTCGGCACGCCATTATTGGCAACTACGTGATCATCCAGCCCACCACGCCAACGGTCCACTCCAAAACTCCTTTCGCTTCAACCTTTCCTGGTCGCTATTATTATGACCACGCCATTTTTGCACAAGAGCAAGACAAACCATATCAGAGGTTTTGTTGACTATGTTCTGGATAAGCTGAATAGTTAAAGGTATTCCAGCGAAAGGGTTCTCAGGGGCCGAGCCCCTGAGAACCCTTTTGCTGGAATAGATTGAAAGGTAAGGTTTAGCCGGCCGAACGGTCGCTTTGCAGGGCGCCAAAGATATTCCCTTCGGTATCTTTTGCGTAAACAAGCCAGCCGACTCCCGGCACAGGCATCTTTGGCAATGCAATTGTGCCGCCGTGGGAAGTAATTTTTGCGATAGCATCGTCAACTGAGGGCACGTCGACTGTACAGACATAGGCGATAACTGCATCTCCATTGATTGGCCCCATGCGTTTCAGGATAGCGCCATCGATGCCAGGTTCAGGCGCCTGGCCGGTGGTTACTGGCCAGTAATCTTCTGGCCCATCCCATTTTTGGATCTGCCAGCCAAACACGCTCTGGTAAAAGTTTACCGCGCGCTGCGGATCATCCGCGTGGATTTCAAAGTGGACTACTCTTGGCATAAGATTTGCATCCTTTCTGAACTGTTGAGCTAGAGGGACATCTTAAGGCGTTCCATAGCATTTTCGTACGTTGAGTTTGTTTTAGCCGGACACTGTGACATCCTCCCGCCGCCTAAAGGCAGGCGGGCTTCCTCTCATCGCTGAGAGGCTTTCCTGCTTCGCTGAGGCTTGCCTGGCTTGGTTTTCACCGCACCGGGTCTTACGGCCTCTCCACAGGCGAGCACTGCGAGTCCCG
>CATPCK010000336.1 GCA_955652655.1 uncultured Ktedonobacteraceae bacterium
ATGGTCACGGCACCTCTGTCAAGGTACCGCTGTGGCGGATGAATATCCCGTTGGGTTCAGTGACGTTGGTATGAACGATGCCGTTTTCGAAATCCTGGACGTGGACCACGGTCGTCTTGTCCGCTTCCTGCCAACAGACCAGGTAGACGCCTGGCCGAATGGGCGTGACCGCAATGTGCATGGTCTCAGAGTAGCCCTTCATGGGACCCGCGACGGTCGTGAGCGTCATCACCGTCTCGGATGCGAAGTGGAGATGGAAGACCCAACTGCCGAAATGCGCTTCGTACACATGGCTGACAGCTGGAAAGTGAGTCGTGCACATGGGCTCCTCCTGTTCGTCATTTCCTTGGATTACGTCACAGTTGACCGACTCTGTCAAGGCTTGAGGATACGTAATTGCCTCTCAAGAGGAACATCTAGCTCAGATGTTCAGCCCCAAAAACAATGGTCGTCTATACCTTTCTTAACTTCTTTCAGTCCTGTTTCATTGTGTCTTCCTTGTTATCCTATCCAACGGTGAGACGAGACAAAACCCGACAAAAATTGAGCCAAAAGCCCCCTAATTTCTCCGTCTCCATCACAGTCATCACGATGTAGATAAGCCCCTGAAGCCTTGACACCTTCCCTCGCCATAGCATATACTATCACTATGGAAGTGAGAATGATTATCATTATTAGGATGACCTAACATATGAAAGAGACTATGAATGCGAATGCGCGGGCGGTGCTTGACGTGCTGCGTGCTGGTGAAAGCCATCCTACTGCGTTGGAGGTGTATGAGGCGGTGAGGCGGGTGCGGCCCAGGATTGGGCTGGCGACGGTCTATCGCATCTTGCACCAGCTGGCGGAGCAGGGGTTGATTAGAGAGTTGGGGCAGGACAGCGAGTGCCGTTATGATGCGCGAACCAACCGGCATGATCACGCGATCTGTACCGTATGCGGGGCGCTACTCGATGTCCCGGTGGAGATTCGTTTGCCTGCCGGTGCGTTGCAAGCAGCGGCACAGGCGGCGGGCATTACACTGGGGACGCACGAGGTACGAATTTATGGAGCATGCAGGTCATGCCAACCAGTTGACCATATACAAACGAGGTTTGATGAGCGAAAGAGGGAAGTAACTGATGAGTACAGATAAAATAGAGGACCAGGGGCAGGGAACCGCGCGGGTGAATGGTGCGGGAAACTTGACTGGAGCGCAAGGTGTTGATGGGATACGGGGAGTTGGTGGAGTAGAGGAGACGCCGTTGAACGAGAAGACGAGGCGGGAGCTTATCGCGGCGCTCAAGCAGAACTGGCAGCGCGAGATGGAGGGCGTACGGACGTATCGCGACCTGGCGCGCAAGGAACGGGACGCGGCAAAACGTGGAGTACTGGAGAAGATGGCGGATGCCGAGGCCCGGCACGCGCAGAAGTGGGAGCGCAAATTGGCCGAATTGGGCGCGGAACCGCCGGTAGAGGAACGGACATTGGGGATGCGTTTCCAGGGTTGGCTGCGGCGGCAACTGGGGACAGAGGCGGCTCTGCGGCAGCTCGAGGGCGAGGAGGATAAAGATATCGCGCGCTACGAGGCCCAGGCGCGTAGCATCAATGATATCGAGGCTCAGGCGATGCTGCGCGAGGTAAAACGCGATGAAGAGAGCCACGGACGGGTCATTCGTGAGATGATCGGTCCCATTGGGCCACAGGGCATGCTCGATGTGATGTTGCACCGGGAACGATGGCATAAGCGCGGTGGCGGCTGGCTGGGAGACGCTATTTATGGCGCGAACGATGGGCTGGGCGCGGTCTTTGGTATTGTGAGCGGTGTAGCAGGCTACACGGGTGCCAGCGATAGCCATTTCGTGCTGGTGAGCGGACTGGCGGGCATGATGGCCAGCGCGCTCTCGATGGGCTCCGGTGCGTTCCTGGCAACCAAGAGCGAACGAGAGATTTACGAGGCGGAGATTCAGCGCGAGAAACGCGAGATCGAGGAAGACCCGGAAGAAGAGCAGGAGGAACTGGCGCTTTTCTACCAGTTGAAGGGGTTCACTGAAGATGAGTCCAACGTGCTGGCGTCACGATTGGCGGAGAAACCGGACCAGTTGCTGCGCACGCTGGCGCACGAAGAGCTGGGCCTGTCGGAGGATAGTTTTCCGCATCCATGGGTAGCGGCGATCTCGGCGACTGTTTCTACGGCTATCGGGGCGTTTATTCCGATTATTCCTTTCTTCTTTATGCAGGGGATCGCGGCGGTGATTGTCGCAGCGCTGATCAGTTTAGTGGCGCACTTCGCGGTAGGGGCGGCGAAGACGCTGGTGACGGGGCGTTCCTGGATTTATAGTGGTACGGAGATGACGGTAGTTGGCGCGATCGAGGCGGTGATTACCTATGTGCTGGGGGCGGCCTTCAGGGTAGTATAAAACATAAAAAAACGGGAAGAGAGGTTTGATGGCGCTCAAGGCGCCATCAAACCTCTCTTCCCGTTTTCAATTGCTGGATTAATACTTCTTCGACGTATTTGAGAGGGTAGGTATAGCGTTCCGCAATGCCGAGGGCAGTTAGCGATTCGCCGACGGGATGATTGTGCAGGATATCCGCAATTGCTTCCTCGTCACTACACAGAGGTCGTTGCTCTGCTGCAGCTTTTGTTTTGCCGAAGCGGTGTTCGAGCCAGCAGATCAGCTGGTCAAACTGAAAAGTGCCGTCGACGCCGACTTTTTTTTCAATATCTATTCCCAGCCAGCGCAGCAGAGCATAGAAGCAGTGTAACCTGGCAACGCGTATTTCGTGGCCGAATTGGAAGATGGCATAAGGAGGGCTGTAACGCGCGTGAGGCAGCACAAGGAGGGTAGCCAGGCGATTTGCTTCTGTCATGTAATAGAAGGGGCGGCGCAGGTAGCGCGGATCAAACATCCAGGGTGCCCGCCGGATGGCCATGCCAATAAGCAGCCAGGGGTCGTTTGTCCATGAGCTGTGAATGAATACCTCACCTTTGGCGACATCGCGCACTTTGCCGCTACGCAACCCGTACTGCAGTGGAATGGCGCGGAAAGCCTGGATATAAGAGAGCCGGTGAGAGAGATCGCTATCACGTGAGGAGAGATACTTGAGTGCACAGAGGATATACCTGGCTCGCGCATCATCATCGAGGGCATAATAGTGGCAATAACGAGCAAAGTAGCGTTTGACAATACGTGGTATGGGCCGCGATGAGAGTGTTGTGGCAAAGCTTTTATGTGGTAAAAGTTGCCACAACGCGCTGAAGGTAATGGGCACTCGTTCAGTGACGAGGCGAATAATTTCCGCGGCGATGGGGAGATAGAGGATACAGTTTACCAGGTGCAATGCTGGCGGACCAACGAGGATCAGCACGAGGAGCGTCGACAAACCCAGGTTTACGAAATCACCGAGCATGTTGATAACTTCACGGAAATACGTGCTGCGGGGAGAGTCATAGGAAATTTTCAGGACAAAGACGATGAATAACTTGGTGAGATAAGGAAGCAGGCCAAGGGGTGCTCTGAGCAGAGATAGGATGTAGGCGATACTGTAGGCAGCCCAACCAGCCAGCTTTTCAAGTGGATATGCCTTGAAGGGTTTTTGTGATGTGCCGGGTATCAAGAATATATAAAAGATCAGTTCAATGCCTACTAGCAGCACCAGTATCGACGCCAGGATGCCACACATTGCCATACTTGTTCGCTTTCTTCCTTATTTGACTCCGCGATGGGCAACGAAGATGGAGAGGGAAGTCGCTGAAGAAAGTGTAGCGGAGTTGGGCTGCATGCGTCTATGTCCTGGAGGTTATTTGTTTGGCACATGAGTGCCGGTTTAAGGATTTTAGTGCGTTAAAAAACACGGCATCTGCGGATATACCAGGTATCACCGGGTATTCTCCTACCCGGTGATACCTGGTATATGGTGAGGAAAGGCATTAGCCCTACTTCGACGAATATGGCGTCACTTCAAAGGTTGCCAGGCGCTGGACCGTGTTGTAAACCCAGATAGCACCTTGCTGGGCATTGCCTGTAATGGGGTCTGTCTGACCGGCATAGGCATACCTGGCCTGCAGCGCCATATCACTTACGAGAGCCAGAGCAGACGGCTGGGCCAATTGCTGATTGGTCATATGTACCAGCTGCAGCGCATCCTGGCGCATCTGTTGTAAACTTTTCTTCACGTTCGTGACAGCCATACTGACCTGAACCGTCAGCGCATTGAGATCCTGCAGGGTTCCAGGAGACTGCACCACCCCATTGAGATGAAACAAGAGATGATCCACAAAGTCATGAGGCGTATTGCGGAAGACCTGCTTGAGCACATCCACCTGTTCCTGTTGTTCCTGTAAACACGGATTAATCAAGGCAAAGCGCGCAATATGGGCGATGGTCGCATTCTGCAGACCCGTGGGAGTGCCTGCCGGCGCTCCTTGCAGCTCTGCGGGCGTACATTCTCCATCCAGATAGTACAGGATATCGGTCAGCAGCCCGCGCACCGCGCTGGTGTTCAGGAAGCGATCTTTGGCCTCCACCGACCACCGCAACAGCTCTTCGATATTGCGCAGCAGCCAGATGCTCAGCCCGCCGGGAAATCCCAGCACGGCCAGTTCGGGAGCTTGCACGAGCAGATGACGCAGATGATCCAGCAGGCTAAAGTGATTCAGATCTTTGGGGGAGGGCAGTTGATAAATCTCGCCATAGTAGCGCCAGGTTGCCGGGTTCAGGACAGGGTTAATCGAGGGGGCACTGGCATCCTCCTGGGTAATGAGCAGACGGCTGTAATCGATGAGCAGGTTAGTATGCGTTGGCTGGCCTGGATAGAGCACATGCACCTTTCCCTGGGTGACACTTAATGGTCCGAGTGGAATCCAGGTCACGTCCGATCGGTTCGTATCGCTGAGTAACCAGGCATAATAGCTCTTGCCCGGGTTGGGGGTGGCTATATGGTGGAGATCAATCAACACTTCGTCGTAGATCCCTTGATTGTTGTTCACATACAACTTGCCGCTACTGAGAAAGTAGACATGTCCCACGACGGGAACAGGAGTGGTGGCGGTGGTGGCGGTCGTCGCGTTCTTGTGAGGGAAGGTGAAGACGGCGACCAGGGTGGAAGCGGCGAGCAAGAGAATGAGCAGGACGATGAGCGCCATGGTCAGATGTCTTGAGAAGGGGCCTCTCCGTCTTTCCGGTCTGGGAGGTGTGGGTGGAGATCCGACGGCAGGACGTGGAGAAGAGGGAGAGGGGGAAGCCGGTGATGCTGCACTTGATGAAGCATGCGAGGGTGTCGATGGTAGGTTCGGGGATGCAGGTGCAGAAGCCGGTGATGTTTCACCTGGTGAAGTCTGAGAGGGTGCCGGTGAGGGGTTCGGGGCGACAAGTGCAAAGGCAGATGCTGGACTCTCCGAACGCCTGCCCTCTTCCTCAGGCGCAGTTGGCGGCGTTGCCGGGGTACCTTGTCCATTGCTCGCAGACGGTGCGGGCTGTGGGGAAGACTGGGCATGGGCAGCAACTTGAGGAGACGACGAGACTGTGGACGACACCAAATCAGGCAATATTGTAGGCTCGGTTGAGCTAAGATTGGCTTGCCCATTCACTGCGTCTGCCGCGGAGACGGGTTGGCTGAGGATCTCAGGGTCTGATATATTGAGGGCTTCGGCCAGGGCTGTGACCATGGAAGCAGCGCTGGGGAAACGCTCCTCCGGGTTTCTAGTAAGGCTACGCATGATGACTGCCGATAAGGCAGGTGAGATATCCGGGTTCAGCTGGGTAGGTGGAGGCGGCACAGTGTTAACCTGTTGCTCCCTGATGATGGCCGGATCGTTACCCTGGAAAGGCGTGGCTCCCGTGTATGTTTCATAGAGAATGACGCCAAGAGCATAGATGTCACTGCGCTCGTTAGCGGGATTACCCTGAGCCTGCTCTGGCGATATGTAGAAGGGC
>CATPCK010000337.1 GCA_955652655.1 uncultured Ktedonobacteraceae bacterium
GTGACGGGGATGAGCACGGGCACAAACCCTTCACCGGGTCGATAATCTGGCGACTGGTGCCGGAAGTAGGTGTTGTACAACTGGGCGTAATGACCACCTTGCCTCATCAATTGGTCGTGGCTGCCTTCTTCGACGATGCTGCCCCGGCTCAGGACGATGATGCGGTCGGCGTGACGAATGGTTGAGAGACGATGGGCGATGATGATGGCGGTACGGTTTTCCAGTACCAGGTCAAGTCCCTCTTGTATCTGCGCTTCGGTGAGCGGGTCAACGCTGGCCGTCGCTTCATCGAGGATAATGATGGAGGGGTTCTGGAGTAGGACCCGCGCCAGAGCGACGAGCTGCCGCTGTCCCATAGAGAGCGCTTTGCCTTCTTCTCCCACCTCGGTATCGAGGCCGTCGGGCAGCGCCTCGAGCCAATCTCCCCAACCGATATTCTGAGCTACCGCCGCTACTTCCTCGTCCGTCGCTTCCGGGTGGGCATAGCGGATGTTGTCGGCCACTGTGCCAGAAAAGAGGAACGGCACCTGTGGCACAATGCCCAGGCGGCGATGGTAGGCGTGTAGATCAAAGGTGCGAACGTCGCGCCCGTCTATGAGGATCTCTCCTCCCTGAAACTCGTAGAAACGAGCGACAAGCTTGCCCAGACTTGACTTACCAGCTCCGGTATGGCCTACAAGGGCAACAGTCTCCCCTGCTTTGATCGCCAGGTTAAAGCCAGCCAGGACGGTTTGTTGCTCCGTATATTGGAAAAACACATCCTTGAACTCGATGCGCCCGTCCAGGCGCGGCACCGGCTGTTGATCAACCTGCTGTACACGCGGTTCGGCATCGATAAGGGCGAAGACACGTTCGCTGGCCGAGAGCCCCAGTTGAAACTGACTCCAGAACGAAGCAATACTTGTCAGGGGAAACCAGAGGATACCAATACTCTGCACAAAGAGAAACCATTCTCCCGCCGAGATACCGCCGCTGAGGACGTTCAGTCCGCCAAAGTAGACGACGATCGTCGTACCGATATTCGCTACCAGGAACAGCAGGGGAAAGACTCCGTTGTAGACAAAGCCGGAGCGCACATTCACATGGTATGACTGCTCATTGACCTTCTTGAAGGTGTCATACATATTCTGTTCCTGGCGAAAGTTTTTGGCCACAGTGATGCCGCTAATGGCTTCCTGTACATTGGCATTGACGCGCGCCAGCGATCGCTGTGAGCGCCGTGTAGTGCGCCGCGCGATCCAACGAAAACCCAGGGCGATAGCTACAATGGCGGGTGTAATGGTCAGCGCTAGCAGAGCCAGCCTGAAGTTGATGTAGAACAGCACCGCGGCAATGAGGAAGAATAAGAGTAACTGACTCAAGAGATTGAGGGTGAGCGTGACCACCGTAGCAAACTGTTCCGTATCCGATGTTACCCTACTTACAATTTTTCCAGATGGATACTCGTCGTAGAACGACATGTCTCGCGCTACGATGGCTGCGAAGGCATCTTGCTGCAAGTCTAGCACGACATTTCCTACCGAACGGGCGGTGTAGCGCTGGCGTATAAAGTTAAAAGTCCAGGAGAGAACGCCAGTAATCAAGATCGTAGCGACCAGCAGTCCTATTGTCTGTGCGGATTGAGCGGCTGTGATCGTATCAAGGCTGCGCGCAATGAGGATGGGGAAGGCGGTATCCATCAGCGACGTGAGCACAACGAGAACCGCGACAAAGAGCATAAGAGACAATTGTGGTCGGAAGTATCCGATAATGCGAGAGATTAATTGGCGGTCGTCGTACTTACGGTCATATGTTTCCGCGTCAAGGCCATCCATGATGAAGCCCATGTGTTATCTCCTTCGTTGAGAGCAAACGCCAAGTGGATTTTGCAAAGGAAGCGCGGCGTTTTACCCCTATTGCTCAATTGTGGGGTATTCAGGCCGAGCGACATAAGCATTGTTATGGCAGAGGCACCTCTTGCGATTGTTCTGCGGCCAGTTGCCCTGTGGGCACCCTGTCGCGGTGAATGAAAATGCGGCGATACAACTCGCAGCGCCCGATCAACTCGCTATGAGTACCTTGATCGATCAGCTCACCTTTGCGCAGCACGAGGATCTTATCTGCCCAGCGTATCTGCGAGAGACGATGTGTGATCAACAAAGTGGTGCGGCCCTGTAAAAGACGGCGGATGGCCTTCTGAATCTCATCCTCCGTTGCGCTGTCGATGGCACTGGTTGAGTCATCCAGGACGAGGATGCGCGGGTCGGTGAGCAGAGCGCGCGCAATGGCGATGCGCTGGCGTTGTCCTCCTGATAAGGTGACACCGCGCTCCCCAATTACCGTCTCGTAGCCATCCTTAAAGTTCAAGATAAAATCGTGGGCCTGGGCATCGCGGGCCGCCTGTTCTATCGCTGCTTGATCCGCTTTCTGGCCAAGGCCATAGGCGATGTTATCCGTGATTGAGCGGGAAAAGAGGAAGATATCCTGCTCGATGGTCGAGATCTGCGAGCGTAGGGCATCCATGCTCCAATCACGCACGTCCACACCGTCGATGAAGATATGGCCATGCTGAACGTCATAGATGCGATTGACCAGCTTCGTCAGCGTGCTTTTCCCGGCACCGGTTTGACCAACGATGGCGATGGTCTGGCCTGGTTCAGCACGGAAAGAGATGTGTTTCAAGACAGGAGTGTCGCCATAGCTGAAGGTGACATTCTCGAAGACGATCTCGCCGCGCATTTGCTCGTTGTAGCCGTTCTCGTTCTCGTCGAGCTCCGTCTCCTCGCGCAGGATGGTGAGAATGCGCTCCGCTCCCGCTATGCCCAACTGGACGAGGTTAAATGACCAGATGGAGATGAAGGTTGGGAAGCGAATGATACCCATCAAACCCATATAGGCTACCAGGTTCCCAACGGAGAGCTGGTGGTGTGTCACAAGGAAGAGGCCATGGAGAAAGGCCCCGGCAAGGGCGATGCCCAGGAAGAGTGGAGGCAGGTAGCGCGCCTGAATCTCTCCATTCTTGATAAAGAAGTCTCTATAAAGTCGGGCGCGCTTTGCAAACTTCCGTTGTTCCTGGCTTTCCTGGGCGGTTGATTTCACCACTTCGATGCCACTGACTGTCTCTGTCAATGCCGCGTTCATCTTGCCGAATTGATCGCGCATCTCATCGGAAACGGGTTGAAGTTGGCGCGAGTAATGTCTGAGGGTAAAGATGAAGACGATCACGTACAGTAAGGGAGCCAGGAGTAACTGGGGTTGGATTAAGCCGATAAAGACCAGAGTAATGAAAAGACTGGTGAACGAATCAAAAATGGTGTCGACGCCCGGCACGATCATATTGCTTAATTGAGTCATGTCGTTGGCCGCGCGCGCCATAATGTCGCCCACACGCTGGCGATTATGGAAGGTCTGGCTTTTCCCCAGCAAGTTTACGTACAACTCATCACGTGAATCGGTCGCCAGGCGCTTTCCCAATATCTCTGTTGAGAGGCGGGCAGACAGGTCAACAAGGCCGCCCACGAGGACCACTCCGAGGATTAGCATGGCAATGCGCAGCAACTGGCTGGCGGCTGCCGTTCCTTGCAAGACGGCAGTGAAGGCCATACCGGTTAATATAGGGACGCTCGCATAGAGCGTATTGGTGATGATTGATGCCAGCATGAAACTGGCTATGAATGGTTTGTTGCGCAACAGGTGGGAGATAATCCAGCGTATAGCATTTGTACGGTTGTAGTGATATTCATTGGAAATGGTAAATTCTCTTTTTGACAAACGGCACCTCCGACAGATCGATGGGTATCTGTCTCTAAGAAAAAGCTCTACACTTTCGCACCAGTCCAATCATTCTACCACGTTATACATGACATCTACTGTCAGTAATTCTTTCTAACTCAATCGTATGTGGAGGTTTTCTGAATCAGGCCGAGCATCGGCGTATGGGCAGGAACTCTGATATAATAGCGCAATGTTCAGGTATTCCTTAGTATGGTTACAAAAGCCTTGTAACTATGCATGGCTCTTTCAGGGTTAGGTTGTATTGGGGAAAAGGGAACGAGGGCGACGCAAGCGTCCCCACTCTTCATCCCTGCCACTCCCGCCCCTACGGGTACAAAGTCGCTTCCCAGGCGGCATCATTTAATAGCGTTCCTGCATCCTTGCTGAATAGTTACATTACAATTACGAAATAGACCTTCTTAAATGTGGAACTGGAGGTGAGCGATGAAAGATCATAGCGCTGTGGAGACAGATGCGTCTTCCTCCCTGGTGGGACCTGAGAAAAGCAGCCCCGTTACTCACAAGCCAGGCAGGCGGCAATATTGCTTTCACTCTCTTTTGCAATGGTTCATTAGAGATTGGCGGACACACAAAAATTGCTTTTTTGGCGCACTTCTCCTGGTGATCACTGTAAGTATGACAGTGGTTTATTATGTTGATTCTCCAAGAGTTGCATTTGATGCAGATACACCTGCCTATGTCCTCGTCGCCGAGCGCCTTTATACACATCCATTCTTACTGGTCGATGCCTGGCGTCTCCCTGGATATCCGCTTTTGATGGCGTTCGTTTATAGCTTTGCTGGTTATCACAACTGGATGGCCGTCAGTGCGACGCAGGATGTCCTCTTTGTGCTGGCGACAATGGAGATCTATATGCTGGCGGTCCTCATCTTTAAGCGAACGTGGATGGCTTTCCTTATAGGACTGATTGTCGGGACGAATGTCATTCTGCTGGCATATGTCAAACCCATTATGTCTGAGGGCCTGGCACTGTGGCTGTTGACCACGCTGGCGCTGATGGTTGTGGTCTTCATCGGTCATTTACGTATGCCAGCCTTCTGGATAGTGGTGGGGTGTATGGTGCTATTGTTGTTCACTCGTCCTGAGTGGCTTTATTTGCCGGTCCCATTGTTCGGCTATTTTCTGCTCGCCGGCATACGCCGCGGCTCTTTCAAGCGTGTGTTCATCAATGTGCTCATTGCCCTGGCCGGCATATATGCCCTTGTAGGAATTTACGTTGTTGTCAACGTACAGATGAACCATTATCCAGGGCTGACTGCGATCGAAAATTTTAACTTGATGGGGAAGGTGCTGCAATACAATATGCAGGATGAGGCGCCCCCAGAGTACGCACAGATTAGCCGTCAATTGGACAGCTTAGTGGTGCGGGTTGACAGAGATCCCTATCACGTTCTACCTTATATTCCGGCACTCTCGAAGGATGATGATTTAGCGGCAGGTAAGTTTGCACGCACTATTATCCTGCACCACCCTGTGGAGTTTCTCGTCAAATCCGTTGCCTTGTTCGCACCCTCGCTGACACAATACTATGATGCGCAACGGCCGGATGTCCCTGGGCCATTTGACAAACCCCTGGCTTTGATGAAGTCTTTCGACCGTATCCTGTATCGAGCAAATGTGTTCTTTCTCCTCTGTGTACCTACATGGCTTGTCTTGTTCTGCTGGCGAAGGTTGAGGCCCCGGCAGTTAACCCTGGAAATGGGGGCTGTTGTCCTGCTGGCATTTTACGGGCTGGTTATTACGGTCCTGGGTGGCTACAGGTTAGACGACTATATGCGCGTGCATATTGTTTTTGATCCGCTGCTGATTTTTGTTGTCTGGGGCAGCATATTCCTGGGCGCGCGATTACTTGTCAAGCGAGTTCTGAATAGAGCACTGTGGTGAATTCGGAATACATCAATGTGTGCTTGTAAAGCTTTAACTACGGCTTCAAATGTATGGTCTGATCACTTTAAAACGTGATTTTTCCCACGTTGTGTAGTATAATGCTTGACAGATCACAAACAACATCATTGAGGGAGGAGATGGCAGAAAATGGCTGAAGCACGACAGGAATTTCCCATTGAGCAGCAATTGCGGAAAGATGTACAGGAGGCACAGCGGGCGCGCGATCAGTTAAGGCTGGACACTTTGCGTATGGCCCTGGGTGCTATTCATAATCTTGAGGTGGCGCGTACGGACCGCAAGAATGCTGAGTATGGACGAGCGCTGACGGAGGAAGATTGTTTGCGGGTATTAGAACAGGAAGTCAAAAAGCGACAGCAGGCAATTCCGCTTTATGAACAGGGTGGACGTACTGAACTGGCTGAGAAGGAGCGGCAGGAGATGAACATCCTGCAGGCGTACCTGCAAGGGTCGCAATTGAGCGACGATGAACTGCGTGATGTGGTTGCAAGGTTGATCGAGGCAAACGGGAAAGATTTCAGGCGCGTCATGCCTTTGGCGGCGAAAGAGACTAAAGGACGTGCTAATGGCGCTCGCGTGCAGCAGATTGTTAGAGAGATGATGCAATAGGCCAGGTGATGATGTGCTCGTCTCTCCGCCTGCGCGAAGGAAAAGAGTTGGATAGATATGATACGATGGGAACGACCTATGTTTACAGAGGAGCCTTTGTATGACCATCGATACAGCATTTATACATTTGGATTGCTCGCAGATGAATGGCACGGATCAGTGTGAACATTCCCGCATGTAAAAAGTGAGTTGCTCTTCCTGGCAAGCGGGCACGCTTAATATGATATGGGTGGCGAAGTCAAAAATGATGCTCATTCTGAGTGCGAATGCTTTAGATTCCGGGCGTGAAAATTGAGTTCGCCACCCATATCAAACTGTGGTAGACCCTAAGGCTTTCTTACAATTTGAAACCTCCCAGATTCCCCAAGTTGCCCAGACCACCAAGTGCGTCTTGTACCTCCTGCGAAGAGTTGTATGTTTTGTCTGGAAGGCGGTCAAGCAGGCCAGCGATTTGATCATTGGCACCATGTTGTTGTGCAAATCGAACGAGATCAGCTTTGCCAATCGGAAATGGAACATGGCTCAGCAACTGATTCAGTTGTCCAGGATCAAAGTTCATCACTTCACCTTTCTCTCTTCTGTGTGTATCGTA
>CATPCK010000338.1 GCA_955652655.1 uncultured Ktedonobacteraceae bacterium
CAGGAGACCCATCCACATTTCGTTAGGTTGATGCCTATGAGGGCCGATTTTTGACGTGATATCATTCTGTTCGCAGGGCGACAATCGGGTCGAGGCGCGCGGCTCGCACCGCTGGATAGAGGCCGAAGCCGATGCCGATGATGGCTGCCACGCCGAATGCAATCAGGATCGCGAGGGGACTCACGATCAAGGGCAATCCAAGGGCCGCTGAGATGCCTAACCCGGCGAGTAAACCGATGAGGATGCCGATCAGGCCGCCTACGGCACTCAAGACGACTGCTTCGATCAAGAACTGGTTGCGAATATCGCTGCGCCGCGCACCCACGGCCATGCGAATGCCGATCTCGCGGAAGCGTTCGGTCACCGAGACCAGCATGATATTCATGATGCCGATGCCACCCACCGTCAATGAGATCGCGGCAATGCCGACCAGCAGGGCCGTCAGCAGTGTTGTGGTCTGTTGTGCCGTCTGCAGCAGCTGGTTCGCGTTGAGAACCCGAAAGTCATCGGTCCCGCCCGCAGCGATATGGTGTTGTTTCTCCAGGGCTGTCGTGACATTTTGCTGTACCTGCACCACATTGGTTGCGCCATCGGCCTGGATCTGGATTTGATCGACGTACTGTGAGTTCTTCAGGCGGTCCTGCGCCTCGGTCGATGGGACGAAGATCACGTCATCGGCATTGCCGAATCCCTGCGACCCTTTGGCCTGCAGCGTGCCCACGACGCGGAAGAGTTGATTATTGATGCGGATCGTCTGTCCAATGGGGTCAATGCCGGTGGGAGTGAAAAGATTGTCCACCACGGTCTGGCCGATCACGGCGACTGGCGCAGCTCCGAGCTGGTCGCCGGTACTGAACCAGGTGCCCCCGGCCAGTTGCCAGTTCTGCAGGCTTTGATAGCTGGGGTAGACCCCCTGCACCTGGGTATTCCAGTTGCGGTTGCCGTAGATCGCCTGTGCGCCCACACTGATGACCGGACTGATATTCGCTACGTGGGGGATAGTGGCGAGGGCTTGAACGTCACTCGTTTTGAGGGTTTGGGCCGTCCCTTCCGCCCTGAAAGCCCCATTGCTGGAGGCTGCACCGGGTTGGATCATCAGGGTGTTGGTGCCCAGGCCGGCTAAGCGCTGGTTGAGCGTGGCGCTGACACCTTGCGTCAGGGTCACGATGGCAATGACGGCGGCGACGCCGATGATCACGCCCAGCGTGGTCAAGAACGAGCGCAGTTGATTGGCTCGAAGCGCTTTCAGAGCAGTGCGAAAGTTCGCACCGATCAGCAAACCTCGTCCGCGAGGCTGCAAGCGTGATGCAGAAGGCACCGCTGAAGATGCCGATGGATAGGTGACACTGCTCATGGGGTTTCCTCCTGGATCTGCATACCACCGGGAGCGGAATTGCTTTTTACGACTGCGCTCCAATCCGCCTGTGCTGAGCGCATAGCGGCAACCGGCTTATCGCTGACGATACGGCCATCGCGCATCTCGACCTGCCGTCTGGTGTAGGCTGCGACCTCCGGGTTGTGCGTGACGATGATAATGGTGATCCCGCGTACATTCAACGATTGCAGGACTGCCATGATCTCCAGGCTCGTGCGGCTGTCCAGGTTGCCGGTTGGTTCGTCCGCCAGCAAGAGCGATGGGCTGTTCACCAGGGCGCGCGCGATGGCGACACGTTGTTGTTCTCCCCCAGAGAGCTGCGTAGGCAGATGGGAGATACGATCTCCCAGTCCGACCAGTTGCAGAGCCCGGCGAGCACGGCGTTCCTGCTCTTTTCCTGAAAACCCCGCATACATCATTGGCAGCATGACATTGGTGAGCGCTGTATCACGCACAAGCAGGTTAAAGCTCTGAAACACAAAACCGATGCGCCGATTGCGGATATCGGCCAGGTCGTCGGGGCGTAGGCGGCTGACCGGCATGCCCGCTAAGAAGTAGTCGCCGCTTGTCGGATGGTCCAGGCAGCCGATGAGGTTCATAAACGAGGACTTACCTGAACCTGATGGCCCCATGATGGCAACGAACTCGCCTGGATATACCTTGAGTGAGACGCTACGCAGGGCATGTACGTTTGTTTCACCGAGTACATAGGTCTTTACAAGGTGACGCGTTACGATTACTGGCCAGGGCCTGCTGCCGTTCTGCCGGCCCGGCTCGGGTTGAATGAGTTGATCACCGTGAGATGGTGATTGGACGTCGTGTTGAGTCACATTCACTTTCCTTTCCTAAGAAGCAGCCATGGCCCTAACCACCGTTCGAGCTACTGGTGGCAATGGTCTGACCCTCGGATAGGCCAGAGAGAACCTCATACATCGAGCCGTTCGAGAGACCCAGCACGACGGGCACGGCAACTAATTGCCCATTGGACGAGGTGAGCACATAAGCCGGGTTGGGGTTGTCATTGGTCACCGGATTGGGATTGCTCGTCGTTCCGCTGGTGACCCCGGTGCTTTGCAGCGCCGACAGTTGCTGGTGTGCCTGGGTCAGAGCTGTGGCGACCTGGCTTTGACTGATAAGGCCCTGGGTCTGGGCGGACTGCGCAAAGTTCACGGCGCTGACCGGGATGAGCAGCACATTGGTGCGGCTCTGCGTGGTGATGGTCACATTGGCCGTCATGCCCGGCAGCAGGTTCGCCCCCTGCAGGCTGTTCATATCTACATTCACTGTCACCGGGTAGGTCACGACGTTAGAGACGGTCTGTCCCTGCGGCGCGATGGCATGCACAGTCCCCTGAAACTGCTGCGTGCTATAGCCCCCAACGGTGAACGTGACCGCATTTCCCACGGCCACCCTGGTGATATCCACCTCGTTCACATTGGCGACGATGTAGAGAGACGACGTATCGACGATCTCAATGAAGTGCGTGCCGATAGTGCCGACACCACTGGAAGCGCCGACAGCACCATTGATGGCAGTGACGGTGCCAGCGTGTGGCGCCGTGAGGGTAGCATCGGCCTGCGGCGTATTACCTGGGAGCGTCGTCGCATCGAGTTTGGCGAGGGTCTGCCCGGCTGTCACATGCTGGCCCACGCTGACGTCGATGGCGGAGATCCTGCCGGTGGCGACAAAATCGGCATTGTACAGCGTCCCCTGAATTGGTCCGGTGGCGCTGGCTGTGATGTTCAGGTCGCCCTTGACGACGGTCTGGCTTTGATACGTGACCTGCGGGCTACGAGGACGAAAAAGGGCAAAGGCCACACCACCGAGGATGATCACCAACAGCAGGAGAGCGATAATGGTTATCCAACGCCTCCCTGTTCCCGGCTGGGGGCCAGTGGGCCTACTATGATCTGTGGAGATGGGTGGGCTCTCTTCACCAAAGAAGTCGGCATCACCTTGTATACGAGGTCGATCGAGCATCTGACTTTCAGCTCCTGGTTGTGATTCCTGCATAGAATTTGTTATCTCCTCTCAGTTTTTTTCTTGTGGAGGGCACCCCCTCAGGGGTGCCCTGGAGCAGCGTTGAACTTCCACAGAGGTTTAGCAGCCTTCCAGGCTTCTTTGCCTTGTAGGGGGTTACCGTACCTTCGGGTTTTTGCGCTACACCTAAGATAGCTGCCAACCCTGTAGTTGGTATGAAGCTGAGATAAAGATTTGATAAAGGGGTTTCGCGCGGCTATTAAATTGGTGGCCATGCTATCTGGAGGGGAGGGCTATTTGTGTTATGATTTATTGTGTAAAGGGATGAGTATGAGGGTATGAAGGGGCAAAAGGGGCATCCTGTGGATAGCGGAAGATGCACGGAAGGCCGATAAATCGGCGGTGGGCGCGATAAATCGGCCCCTACGGTTGACCAAATGAATCGGTATCGGTTCAAGGGCATCATAGGTTCGAGAGTATCTTACATGAGCATGCTAGAGATAGTAAAGAATGACGAAGGTAGACATTTGGAGAGAAGGCTTCCCGTGAGCGGGCTTGAGAGCGGTCCAGCCTGTCATCTTGAGCGCAGCGAAGGATCTGGCCCGATGGATGGAGAGATCCAAAGCTCGCGCTCAGGATGACAGGCATGATCTCCAAGTGTCTATGATGAAGGTGAGAAAGTGGCGACGCGCATTCTATTAGTGGACGACGATCCGAAGATCATTGCGCTGCTGCGGCGCGGCCTGGCTTACGAGGGCTTTGAGGTCTATACGGCTATGGATGGTGATGCTGGCCTGGCGGCTGCCCAAAAGTATCAACCCCACATTGTGCTCCTCGATATCACGATGCCAGGGCAGGATGGCTTCGAGTTGTGCCGCCGTTTGCGCCTCCACGACGACATGGCTATCATTATGCTCACCGCTCGCGATGATGTCGAGGACAAGGTGAACGCCTTGAATCTCGGGGCTGATGACTATGTGCCGAAGCCGTTCGCCTTCGATGAACTGGTGGCTCGTATACGCGCGGTGCTGCGCCGTCACAATGTTAGCGGAGAACTTCTCACCTATGCCGACCTGGAAATCAACCAGGCGACACGAGAGGTGCAGCGTGGTGGACGCTCGATAGAGCTGACTACCCTGGAGTACGAACTGCTGGTATTGTTCATGCACCATCCCAGGCAGGTGCTGACCCGCGACCAGATACTGGAACGGGTCTGGGGATACAACGACGAGACCGAGACCAATGTCCTGGAAGTTCACATCGGCCACCTGCGCCAGAAGTTAGAGGCGTATGGCAGTTCCCGGCTGATCCAGACGATCCGGGGCATTGGCTACGCCCTGAGAGGGTGAGGGTAAATCTATGAACATCCGCACC
>CATPCK010000339.1 GCA_955652655.1 uncultured Ktedonobacteraceae bacterium
CAAGGATTCATGGAGGCCACCAGCATAAAATTGGCAGGATAGGTAATGGTTCCCTGGGCGCGTGATATGGTGACCACTTTGTCTTCCAAAGGCTGGCGCATGACTTCCAGGACGTTCTGCCCAAATTCGGGTAATTCGTCCAGGAAGAGTACGCCACGATGGGCAAGGCTGATTTCACCAGGACGAGGGATACGCCCTCCGCCAACGAGTCCAGCGTGGCTAATGGTGTGATGCGGCGCGCGAAACGGGCGTTGCAGCACCAGGGGCATATCTGAGGGAAGCATGCCGCTTACGCTATATATCTTGGTGACATCGAGCGATTCTTCGATGATCATGCGTGGGAGAATAGAAGGCATGGAACGAGCAAGCAGCGTCTTGCCAGATCCAGGAGGACCGCTCATCAAGATATTGTGCGCACCACTGGCAGCCACTTCTAAGGCTCGTTTGACATGTTCCTGTCCTCGCACCGCTGCCATATCCTGCCCATAGACGACCTGGTCGATATTATCGAGGATACGTGGATCAGGGATGTATGGCTCGATCAGTTGCTCGCCGTTGAGGTGTGCGATCAGCTGTCCAAGCGTCTCTACGGGATAGATAGACACGCCGCGGAGTAGAGATGCCTCCATGGCGTCCGCAGCCGGTACAAAGACAACGTTGACATGTTTCTCACAGGCGAGAGCAACCATGGGTAGAATGCCATTGGTATGGCGCAGGCTGCCATCAAGGGATAGCTCTCCGAGGAAGAGACATTCATCAAGCGGGTTTATAGGGTTGATCTGTCCCGAGGCTAGCAAAACTCCGATGGCTATAGGAAGATCATAGGCAGGACCTTCTTTGCGCAGATCAGCTGGAGCCAGGTTGGCGGTGATACGTTTGTAGGGGAAGAGGCAACCGCAGTTTTTAATTGCTGATCGTACTCTTTCTCTGGATTCGTTAATGGCGGCATCGGGGAGTCCGACGATGTTGAATGCCGCGAGTCCATTTGATAAATCTACCTCTACTTCGACAAGTGCCCCTTCCAGGCCAATTACCGCGCAGCTTTGTACCTTTGCCAACATAGACCTTGACCTCCTCACCATATTTGCCCTGTCATTATGCCTGAGTCAGGAGAAAATAGCAATAGCTTATTTTTGGGGATTCTTCATTCTTGAGGTGACTTTTCAGGTTTCCCCTATCTTTGAATCCTCACTGCCTGCGGCAGTTCGCAAGGATTTTTTGATGCTGTGAGCTTTGCTGCCGATGGCGGCAAAGCTCACAGCATCAAATGGAGGGGCGCTGCCAGGGTCTGGCATCTCATCCGAGATTGAAGATTGACAGCAAAGTTCCCAGCACCAAATGGAGGGACGAGCCCGCTGTGGGCGGCGAAAAACATGCACACAGAGTTGATCAGCCCAGGATGACGCGGATATAGTTGCGGGTTTCGGCGGGGAGGAAGTTGCGCCAGTTGGTTCCGCCTAACATGACGGCTCTTTGCACGGCTCCTGGACCAGCATTGTATGCTGCGAGGGCTTTGGCGATATCACCACCAAATTGCCGAACATAGCTTGCCATGAGGCGAGAGGCCCCCTGGAGTGACTGAACAGGGTCCCAGGGGTTGACGCCAAGCGATGACGCGGTTGCTGGCTCGAACTGCGCGATGCCAAGTGCGCCCGCGGGGGAGACAGCTGAGGGATTAAAGCCACTTTCCTGGTTGATCTGGCGCACAAATACGTTTGGTGAGAAACCTACGTTGAGAGCATCCTGCATGGCAAGGGAAACGAAGTGCTGGCGCGAGCCGCCAGGAACACCGGGACTACCAGAACCGCCAGTGCCTCCTCTGGAGCCTTTTCCCGGAATACAGACCTGCTGTCCGGGAAAAATAAGATTGGCGTTGGCAATGTGGTTGTAGGAGGCCAGACGCTGCCAGGTCGTTCGATTGCGCATGGCAATGGCACTCAACGTGTCTCCGAACCTTACGCTGTATGTAGCGTCTCCCTTCGCACAAGGGGATTGAGCAAAGACTCCAAGCAGGCGCCCTCCCAGTGTAGTCCCGAGCAGCAGGATTACGAGTGTAAGCAGGATAATTATGTGTCTCGTAAACACGTTCACGCCCTGCCATCGACGGAAAAATGGGGGAACTGACCATCGCATTTCAGTACATCCTTTCCAAGAAACCTTGCCAGCGTATACAGGCTAGTGGACTGTCAAGCTTCAAGTTAGAGGCGTGAGCCTGGCGACCGCAAGGGTCGCCACTCTATGTCTCCTGGCACATGAACGGTGACTGTCCACTAGATGCGAGCAAGGGTATCTCATGAACTGTCCTTTTCACCATGCTTTTACTGCCTACCTAACTACAGGTGATGGAGAAAAGGAAATTTTGTTTGCGGCATAGTCTGCATACTACTGTCCCTCTTTTACAAGGTATGCAGAATGGTGTATAAACATAGGACTATTATCCTTGAGGTTGGTAAAGAAATGCCGACCAGCCATAGACGCTGTTTGACATGATTATTAACCGCGTGATACGATTTTGCTTGACAGCCGGGTTTACTTACCCATTGTCTTTATATTCCTGACAATGCTCCTCGATTACCCGGGATCATGTCACGTGATCAAGTGGACACGTGGTCAATGTAGCCTCGCAATATAATGAATTGGCTCATTAAGGGTCAAATGTGAGTGTTGAATAGTTATGAATCGTGAGTATCATCGCTGGTATAGTCCCTCCCTGGAGCGAGACATGGAGCTGCTGGTTTTTGGGCACGCCGGCGCTCGGGTGCTGGCTTTTCCGACTTCCATGGGCCGTTTCTTCCAATGGGAAGATTCGGGCATGATTGCCGCGCTTAGCGAACAGCTTGAAAACGGCGGGCTCCAGTTATTTTGCGTGGATAGCGTAGACAGCGAAAGCTGGTATGCCAAAGAGCGACCACCGGCCGAACGAGCATGGCGACACGTCCTGTACGACCGCTACCTGCTGAATGAGGTTCTACCGTTCACCTCGCAGTTGAACGCCAACCCATTCCTGATCACCACGGGCGCCAGCTTTGGAGCTTACCACGCCGCCAATTTCGCCTTTCGCTATCCATACCTGGTTGATCGTATGATAGGTATAAGTGGCGTCTACGACATCAAAAAGTTCACTGGCGGTTATACTGACGATAACGTATATTTTAATAATCCAATGGACTTCTTGGAAAACGAGTATGACCCTGCGCGGCTGCAGGCAATACGGCATTTAGACATTATCCTTGTTATCGGCCGCGATGACGCCAACTATGAAAATAACGAGAGCTTTTCGAGCATCCTGTGGAGCAAGAATATCTGGCATGCCTTGCGTATCTGGGATGGCTGGGGCCACGATTGGCCCTGGTGGCAGAAGATGATCAGCATGTATATCGGCGGTCACGATTGACCGGGGGAGAATTAGTATGACGTTGAAGATCGGCCTGCTTGTTGGACGGGAATGGTCCTTTCCACCCGCCTTCATCAATGAAGTTAACAGTCGCGACGAAGGCGTCACTGCCGAGTTTGTCAAACTGGGCACTACGAGTATGGACGAACCATGCCCCTACGCGGTCCTGATCGACCGCATCTCACACGAAGTGCCATATTACCGCCTCTATCTTAAGTATGCCGTTCTGCAGGGTGCAACGGTGATCAATAATCCCTTCATGTGGACCGCCGACGATAAGTTCTTAGAGGCTGCGCTTGCCACAAAGCTGGGTGTCGCCAGCCCCAAGACAGTGGTTCTGCCCAACAAAGACTACATACCCGGCATTGTCCACGACGAGAGCCTGCGCAACCTGATCTACCCGCTGGACTGGCAGGGCGTGATTGATTATGCCGGCCTTCCCTGCGTCATCAAAGACGCGCTCGGTGGGGGCTGGAAGGATGTATTCATTTGCCATTCTTTAGATGAATTAATCCTTCACTATAACCAGTTTGGCCTGCGCACGGTCATTGTCCAGGAATTCATAGAATGGGAACAGTACATTCGCTGCATCAGCCTGGGTCAGGAAGAGGTGATGCCGATCAAGTATAATCCACATGAGCGCAAGTATTATGTTGAACACGAACATCTCAGCCCTGAACTTGGCCGTCGCGTCGTTGATGATACCCTGAAGCTTGTCCGCGCGCTGGGATACGATATGCTTTCTCTCGAGTGGGCCGTCCGCGACGGTATTCCCTATGCCATCGATTTTATGAACCCCGCGCCAGACATGGATATTTACTCGCTGACACCCTTCTATTTCGAGTGGGTGGTCAAACACATGGCTGACATGGCTATTAGATTCGCGAAGCAACCACGTCCCCAGCGCCGCGACCTGCGATGGGATACCTTTTTTACAGCGAACCGTGATCGGAGTAATGAGCAATTAAACCCTGATGCATCAGCTACATCCTGAGCTGTAGTGAACGTGATTTACATGGGGTACGATGCGCGGGGACCTGATACATCCGGCCCCTACACCTTTTCTCCTGGAGGTATAACATGTCACTACGAGAAGCTATTGAGAGCTATCACGAGCTCCTGACCGACGAGCTGGCCGGTGAGTCCTTTCAACAGCTCGAAGATCAGCAGCGCCGGCGTGGACTTTTCTTCGGCGGGCGGCCGCTCTGCTCGGTGCTTCGCCCACGCTTTATGACGCCTGAACAGTATCGTTTTCTTCAGTCGCGCGTGCACCTGTTGCTGCGGGCCTTCGACAAGGCATACGTAACTGCGGTGGCAGATAAGGACTTTCGCTCCCAGTTCGGCCTGCTTGACTGGGAAGAGGAACTTGTGCAGTATTCGCCTGGCTTTCGTGATCCCAGCCCCACCTCTCGCGTGGATACGTTTTTCGTCACCGGGCGCGGCGGCTTACGCCTGACGGAGTACAATGCCGACACACCGGCCAGCCCGGCCTATAACGATGCCCTCTCGGATATGACCTACGGCCTGCCAGTGATGCGCGAGTTCTTGCGCCGCTACGAGGTTCGCCCATTGCCAGCGCGCCACAGCGTCCTGCATACCCTGATTGACGCCTACCAGCAGTGGGGCAATAGCCACGAGGCACCGCGTATCGCCATTCTTGACTGGCGCGAAGTACCTAGCTTTAGCGAGTTCGTGCTGTTCGCGGAATACTTCAAGTCGCAGGGGCTAGAGTGCATCATTACCGATCCACGCGAGGTGGAGTATACCAATGGTCGCCTCGTCGCAGGTGACTTCCATATCACGCTTATTTACAAGCGCGTGCTCATCAGCGAACTGATCGAACGAGGCGGCATGGATCATCCTGTCGTGCGTGCTGTACGCGATGGAGCAGTATGTATGGTCAATCCATTCCGCTGTAAAATCCTGCATAAAAAAGCCAGCCTGGCGGTTTTAAGCGACGAGCGCAACGCCAGGCTCTTCAGCGCCGCAGAGCGGGA
>CATPCK010000340.1 GCA_955652655.1 uncultured Ktedonobacteraceae bacterium
AGGGGCAGTTATGGCAACTCAAGCAGCCTCAGTACCTAAAAAGCGCTGGATCCGCATTATTCCAGCAGCATTCCTGATGTATACCATAGCCTTTATGGATCGAGTGAATATTGGCTTTGCCATTCCTGGCATAGAGAAATCGCTAAGTGTTAGTGCTACCATAGCTGGTCTCGCGAGTGGTATTTTTTTCGTTGGCTATATATTGTTGCAAATTCCGGGTGGGCAATGGGCTATGAAGTGGAGTGCGAAATTGGAGGCATCGCGCTCCTCTTGTCTGGATGGTTGGGTATGTCCTCACCTCTGCTCGGCATTGTCTTCCTCATTCTGTCGGAAGGCTTTGTACTCGCCTATGTCGGAGTGTTCTGGACATTACCGCCATTGTTCCTGGGCAAAGAGTCAGTTGGTTCAGGTATGGGGCTCATCAATGCTCTTGGCAACCTGGGCGGCTTCTTAGGCCCATTCCTGATCGGGTACTTCATTACCACGACAGGGTCAAACCTCACCGGTATCGTCATACTCAGCATTTCGCTGGTGCTAGCAGGACTGATGACGCTTGCGTTCCGGCATAGCTCATCGTATCATCAATCTGTAGAAGAAACAGCGCCTGAGAGACAGAGAGTGGCACAGCATTAAGAGGAGCACATTCGTGCAGATTATTCGTTACAGATCTTCCAATGGTGGAGCAGCCGTTGGACTGCTCCATAATGGTCAAGTCATTGGGGACGCGATAAATCGCGTCCTTACGACCTACCCCGGGGGACGCGATAAATCGCGTCCCTACGACGGCGAGTTGCGCAATCTCTTTCGCATGAGAGCTAGCGAGCTGCGTACACAGATTGAGGAAATTGTTCAAACTGGGGCTGCTGAAAATCCCTCTGCAAATATCCTCGCTCCGATTGATGGCGAAACGGAGGTGTGGGCCGCAGGGGTGACCTACAAGCAATCTGAAGAGGCACGCAAGGAGGAAAGTGGCACGCCGGATATCTATGCAAAGGTGTACACGGCGCAGCGCCCTGAGCTCTTCTTCAAGGCAACGCCGCGCCGGGTTGCTGGCCCCGATGCGCCAATTGTTGTGCGTTCCGATTCAAGCTGGGATGTGCCAGAACCAGAGCTTGTGCTGGTTATCAACGCATATGGCGAGATCACCGGTTATACGATCGGCAACGATGTCAGTTCTCGCAGTATCGAGGGCGAGAATCCTTTGTACCTCCCTCAAGCCAAGGTATATGCTGGCTGCTGTGCTCTCGGTCCGGGTATTACTCCCGCGTGGGAAGTATCAGACCCGTACAATCTCACCATTCGCCTGACCATCGAGCGCAATAAGCACGTATACTGGGAAGGCGAGACAAGCACGCGAGAACTCAAACGCGGCTTTGATGAACTGGTAACATACCTCTTTCTTGAGAACGACTTCCCAGATGGGGTGTTTCTCTGTACGGGTACAGCGCTCGTACCAGAGAAACAATTCACCTTGCAGCCAGGTGACGTGGTTCAGATTCGCATCGATCAACTTGGCACGCTGCGCAATCCTGTCGTGCGTGGCAAAGGCAGAATGTAGGGGCGCAATGAATTGCGACCGCCTGGGGAATGTATTCACAACATTTGGGCGCAATTCATTGCGCCCCTACATTTCTCGTCAAAAATTATTATGCGGACGTTAGCTGATCCATGTACACCGTCTTCCACTGGGTAAAGAACTCTTTAGCTGCCTCTCCCTGCTCACGTGAACCAGAAGAGCTTTCTTTGGCTCCTCCGAAGGGTACCTGAAACTCAAGCCCTGCGCTCTCTTGATTGATCTTCACAACACCTACGCGTATGTGACACTCCGCTTTGACTAAAGTCCAGCGGCTTCTCGTTTCAACGGGAGCGTTGGATGGTGTTCCAGGCATTGGCACCCTTGAAGCGAGGGAACCCAACGTTGCGACCCTCTTTGAGCCCACGAAAGAAGTTGGTGAAGGAGCGGTGAAGACGTTCGAGTTTCCCAAAGGCAGCATGTGGGTATCCTGATTGTATTTTAAGCCAGACACGAAGCAGCAGAGTAAGCGACCAGAATCGACGGAGCCGAGTGTCTTCGTCGATTCTGGTCTGCCGCGTCCATGGCGGCCACTTCGGCCCTGGACGAGCTACGGGCACTCCACGTACCGGCAGGCAACTACCGGCGGCTGCTCTGCGATGCGACCCTGCTGGATATCCCAGGCCAGGCGGATGAACTGGGCGTGCGACCAGCCGAGCGGGGTGGCGGAGAAGGTTCCTTTACCAGGCGTGAAGCCGGGCTCCCCCGACGGCGGATGGTTATCCCAAACCTGCTCAGGGATCAGGTAGCCGTCGTTGCCCGCCATTGCCATAGCCAAAAGAGCAGCGCGCGCCTTAGCCGCGTCGCCTGCGGCCAACTCGTACTCGCCGCGCTCACCGGCCAGGACGGGCCAGACGCGCCCAATGGTCTGAAAGGTGTCAGGCTGGGTGACGGTCCAGGGACCTCCTGTCCGGGTCTCACCGTAACCATCGAAGTTGTAGCGGTGCCAGAATTCCCCGCTCGGCGTCACCGCTCCCAACTGGTTGTCGACTACCGACAGCGTATTCAGAACCGCGGTTTCTTTGGGGGACTTGATGCCGAGCCGCACCAGCTCCAGGAAGCTCGGATCTACAATCCTCCGCTGGTCGATAGTGCCTGGCCCTCCGTCACCAATCGAGTACGTAGTGCCCGCGTTGGGTTTGCCGTCCTTGGTCAGGCGAAGGAAGTAGGGCTTCGGCGAGTAGGGACCGTTGGAGGTCACCGTCCAGTTTTCAACCTGCTTCTGCCAGCTGTCGGCGGTCGCCCGGTACCGCTGCGCGGATGTTGTATCGCCGTTGGTCCCTGCGATTTCGGCAGCGCAGATCAGGCCGGCTATCTCCGAGGCGATGGTGGCCGGTGAATAGCCGCTCTGATTCTCCCACCGCTCCTGCGGCGTCCACGGTGCGGCGAGCCCACCCTGCTGGAAGTTCACGATGAAGTCGGCCGCCCGCTTGACGTGCGACCAGGCGGTGGAATCGGTGCGGCCCAGCTGGTAGGCTAGGATGATAGGGTCGGCGACCTCGTCAAGCTGCAGGCCGCCCCAGTGGGGAGAGCCATCGACCAGCGAGTTCTGCGGGAAGGAACCATCCGGTTTCTGCTGCCGGTCGAAGAGATAGTTGAGCGCCCGATCAGCTCCGCTGCGGTCTCCTTCTGCGATCAATGCAGTTGCGATCTCGTAGAGGTCACGCGCCCACACCAGGTGGTAGGCGCCAGACGGGTTCTCGAGCCCGGTACCCCAGGCCCAGGGCATGGTGGGGGAGGCGATGTAAGCGCCCGGATAGGTCTTGTCCTCGGAGGCCGCCAGCACCATTGCCGATACCCGGTAGGTCTCGCGCTCGAGTGGGGTAGCGAGGGTCGCCGGAGGCTCCCGCAGTGATGCGAGGTAGGCATGCCAACCCTGGATGTAGGCCAGTGCGGCCGCCGCGAAGCCTGTACCAAGGGAATGTTGAGCCGCCGGCAGCGCCTCGCTAGGGGTCGAGCCGAAGCCCAGCGCCAGTGTCAGACGCTGGTTGCCGACGCCATTCAGGACGGTGCGGCCAGTCTGCACCACGTTGCCGTTCGGCGCTGATCGATAGTGCCACTCCATCCGGTAGTGCTGGCTGATGTCGGTCCAGCCGTCCGAAGTCCCGAGGTAGCCGTTTGAGGTCTCGGTCAGGCTTGGGGTAGCAACGAGTGCACTCGCAGTATGGCCATCGGCGGCAACCAGCGCATGATCCTGCGTCAACCCCGAGTCGTCCATCCCGTTATTGGTGAGCGAGGGGTCATAGAAGACGTAGAGCTGGTAGGGGGAATGGGTGAGCGACTCGAAGCGCACGTCCAGCAGCAGGCTGGACCGGGAGGGATCGGTGATGTAGGTCGTGGTCAGGCGCCATCGGCCGGACCGTTCGGTGTCCACCAGCTGGTACGTGAGGCTGTTGGGATCGACCAGCCGGGTGACATGGTTCGAACTCTCGTTGGCGCGCTCCGCGAAGCTGTGCCCGTCGCTGACGATGAACTCCAGGTCGCGAACACTCGGCGTCCCGAGGTCAGGGTAGTAGACCTCGCTGAGCCGCCCACCCTGCAGGGTGTACCACACTTTGCTCTTGTCGCTCCGAGCGGTGCCGAAGCCCTCCTTGTTGGCCGGGGTCCAGATCGCAGGTGCACCCGGAGCACCAGGAGCGACACCGTCTGTGGAGCCGCCCGAACTTGCTTGAAGGGGAAGCGCCGGGCCAAGCAGGACGGCAAACATGCAGATGGCGCCCAGGATTGCAGTTATACCTTGCACGCTACGCCTCCTTGCTTCAATCGGAACGATCGGGCAAGCTTTCCCTGATGCATCCTGCCCCAGCGATGCTTGCTGCCGCGCTCCTGCCTCGTCCCCCATCAGCTTCTTCATATTCATGAGATTCCCTCCCAGCAGCGTGTATATGCTGCTTCAGCGCTTAAAACTCTACTATTACTTAAGCTGTTCCTTTGATCATGATAGAAATCTGATGAATAGTTATGCACTAATCGTAAAAAATTATAAAGCATGTCAGGTGAGAAATCAAGGTAAATGGTGCAGTTGAATAACACTTAAGTAGCATGACACCTCTGCGATTTACCTGCTATACTTCATATAGTATAGACTCATGATCTTTTCATCGCTAATAAAGATCTGACGAAGCAACACAATGATCCATGGCTTACTGTCAAACGGAGAAGACATTATGAATGACAGCCACCCGGCAGGCGAACAAGGCCCAAAAAAAGCTGTTGAAAATGAATCACTTGGAGAACGAATCGAAGCAGGGACAGAGGGGGTTGCCGGGGACGTGCAACAGGAGGTAGCAGCCGCCGGAGAACGAATCGGAGCAGGCGCAGAAAAGGTTGTCGAAAAAGCAAAGCAAGAGGTAGCAGCCGCTCGCAGTCCGTGGTATCAGACAAAAAGATGGGGAAGCGTTCTGCTGATTGTATATGCCGCCCTCCTGGTTCTTTTTGGGCTTCTTGCCTGGTGGGTAGCTTCCCATCCGATTTTAGCCATCGATATCAAGATTACACGCGCGTTTCAAGATATTCAGGCTCCATGGTTGCAGATGATCATGATCGCAGTAAGCTACCTTGGGAACCAGCTTTTACTTTTCATAGGGCTCATTGCACTCACTGCCTTGCTTTTCTGGATATTGGGCCTGCGTTTGGAAGCAATTACCATAGTAGTTCTTTCTGCCACAAGTTCCGCCTTAGACTGGGCAATTAAGTTGATAGTGGCCCGCCCGCGCCCTACCGCAAGCCTGGTCGAGGTACTACAGGGGGCCAGTGGATCAAGCTTTCCCAGCGCTCATGTCATGTCCTACGTGGCATTCTGGGGCTTGCTGTTCTCTTTCGGCATTATCCTCTTCAGGGGACATTACTGGTGGCGCACCACTCTACTGATTATTTCCGCGTTGTTTGTTGTGCTGGTTGGTCCTTCGCGCGTCTACCTGGGCGTTCACTGGACGAGCGATGTTTTAGGTTCCTATCTCCTGAGTGGAATATTGCTTGGCGTCGCCATGTGGATTTATTTGTATTTAAAAGGGAAGAACGTGCTTGCTTCCAGGAGCAAAATGACTGAACGTCTACGAAAATATGTGAAACGATGAAGTGGCCGAAATGCAACAACATCATTTGGATAGCGGAGCATCCAGCGAGGGCCGATAATGAGGTTTAACAACATCATTTGGATACCGGAAGAGCCACTGAGGGCCGATAAATCGGCTGTGTGCGCGATAAATCGGCACCTACTGTGTGGAGTACCCATATCATGGAGTACCCATATCGTAGATGTCCGGTTTATTTTGTTAAAAGTCATTATCACTCTGCGTGATATTTGTCGCACCTGTATCACTTGTACCGCATGTAGCAGGTGCGCTCTTTTACCAGAAACGATAGGCCTATGCCACTTCGGTCAGCAGGCCAAGGGCACGAGCCTGGATCACGGCTTGTATGCGACCGTGGACCTGCAGTTTCGAGAAGATATTGCCCACATGGCGTTTGACAGTATTGACCTCCACGACCAGCGCCTCCGCAATCTCCTGATTCGAGTACCCTTGCGCCACCAGGACGATCACCTCTCGTTCGCGCGCGCTCAGGGGATCCAAAAGAAGCAGTCCTGGCTCAGACTGGCGCCAGCTCCAATGCTGTCTTTCAAAGGGTCTTTCATGCGATGGAAACATAGCTCGCACTCGATCTTGAGCCGGCATTGGTTCTTGCAGGTGCCGTTGGTTCTGATCGTTGGAGATTACGCACTGGCCTTCAGTGAAGGGAACAAGCGCATGCATCCTGCTTAGAGGCCTCTGTGCCTGTCCATGAATGTCCTGCTGCAAGGGGGTCTGCTGATTTGAAGCCAGGGTCTTATTTCCGCTGCAAGAGGTGCCTGCCATGGAGTCACTGCCCACAAGATCTCCCTTTCCTTGGAGAGCGTGGGACGCGATCAATCGGGTCCCTACGGCCGGAGAGAGCAGGCCTGCTGGTGTTTCATGCGCTCCTGTAGGGACCCGATTGATCGCGTCCCCGTAGGGACCAGGTGTTTCGCATGTTTGCTGCCAACGTTCATTTGCCAGGCAGCCGTCCGTCCTCGTCATACCTCCAGCGAAGAACTGACAGAGCTGCGGTCGCGCGCACAGAATCTCAGCGGGCAACTGCATTATCCAACTGAGGATCATCGATTCCTCGTGTATTAATCCAGCGTGCGCCTGGGAAATGGACTCGATCAGATCGGCAGCCTGCTGCCATGCATGGGCCAGTAAGGCATGGTGCACTGCCTCGGCAGTGTGGCCATGCTGCGCATACCAGTTACTGGCTCGCCAATGCAGCGTGAGCACGTCTTCTCCGTTCTCTTGCTCCAATCGCGTGCGCAAGACCTCGGCAAAGAGGGCATGGTAGCGGTAACAACGACGAGGGCCAAGGGGCACCACAAATATATTGGTACGCTCCAACTCTTCCAGCACCTGCCGGCTGTCCGTTCGCTCCAGCACGGCATCACATAACGGGGCCGTGAGCTGCGAGAGAATCGAGGTGCGCAGGAGAAATGTGGAGACAGCAGGATCTTGTTGCCGGAGCACTTCCTCGGTCACATAGTCCAGGATGTAGCGCTGACTTCCACATAGCTCATCCAACACGCCAGCCAGGTCGGCATGCGCTTGCAGCGAGAGGCCGACGAGGCGCAGGGCAGCCAGCCAGCCCTCTGTCCGAGCATTGACCTCCTGGAGCAGAGAACGCTCCAGCCTGATGGGCGCCATCTGGCGCAGCAAGCTTCCTGTCTCCTCCACTGTCGCGGACAACTGATCGGTGCGCACTTCCAGCAACTGGCCGCGCACACGCCAGCGGGAGAGCGGCAGCGGTGGATCCTTGCGCGTTGCGAGCAGCACATGGACATGGGACGGCAGATGCTCCACGAGATAAGAAAGCTGATCGTGGATGATAGGCTCACGAATCGCCTGATACTCGTCCAGGATCAGCACCCATGGGGACGTTGCCTGCGCCAGCCGATTGATGAGAGCAATGAGCGCCTCCTCCAGGAATAGCTCTCCGGGAGCAGACAACCGCTGCAAAGCTTGCACGCCTATACCTGGTTCGCTTTTGTCGAATGCGGTGAGCACATACTCCCAAAACCGCCAGGGCTGATTGTCATGTTCATCGAGCGTCACCCAGGCCACAAAGAAGTTGCCCGAAGCATGGGACTGCACCCAGCTCGAGAGCAGGGTCGTCTTGCCGAAACCGGCCGGAGCTGAAACCAGCGTGAGTGGGCCATTTACTCCTACATCCAGGAGAGCAGTGAGGCGTGAGCGTGGGATGAGGGGAGTCGGGCACACTGGCGTATGGAACTTGGTGGAAAGTAGCTCATTATGTTCACAAATATGGACCTGGTTCATGATTCCTTTCCTTTCATTGGTTGCCTGGCAGACAACCCATTCCTGGAGAGCGACAATAGCTTCAAAACACTTTAACGGTTGTCTCTACGATCGTTGTCATATCATGAGGCATGAACTGTGTGGGGGATGCCCGCGTGAACACCGCGGGATGCACAATTCGCAGATGCCTGCTCACCCTCCATTTGTTACTGGCGATAACGCAAGGCTTCGGCAAAGAGGGCATGGTAGCAATACCAGCGGCGTTGTCAGACGGGGACGAGGGATCCAGGCATGAGAGGCAGATGGGATGAAGAATTTGGCGGCCAGCAGCTGGTCGTGAACAAGTGGGGATATGTTCATGCTGGCCTCTCCTGTCCAGGTGGTTACATGGTGGTCAGGTTACATTACTCTCTCTCATTATTACTTCTCTTCTATTGTAGTATACAACTCCACAATTGTACATCCGCAATTGTACAGGGGATTTCAGGATTGCGGAGGAGCGGCCTCGAATGATGGGAGATCGAGCGTATCACGATACTCTGTGCGCGGCGCAGGTCGCTCTGCTTCATCGAGATGACACCACCACAGGCGCTGGATGGCCTCCTTCAGGGTGAGACACAGTAAAAATCCAACAAACAGCTCTGTTCCAAAAGCGACAAAGAGGGAGTATCCCCAGTTCTATTCTGAGACAGGAATACAGCTTGCGCCGTGTAACAAGGGGACATGGTATCGTCAAAGAAAGAAGCCGGGAGTGTAGGTATCATCTTCCCATGATAAAAATGTAGCAGCGAAAGAGTTGGAGAAAGCCATGCCGATCCCATACGAGCAATCATTCTTTGAGGGCATCCTGGCCTGCCTCACCAATGGCGTAATCATCATCGATTCCTCAGATCTGATCACGACCTGGAACCCTGCGGCCGTGAACATCCTGCGCCTGGAGCCGTCGATGACGCTGGGCAAGCGGTACCAGGACGTGTTTGGCACCCTTCCGCAGCTGGGCTTGATTGGGGTACTCAACACAGTACGGATGCAACCCTCGCCGGGGATGGTGCATACATCAGTCAAAGGCGACGTTCCAGATCGTGGCCAGGTCAGCCTGGACCTCTGCATCAATGTCCTGGTGGACAGCCGCCTGACCTACCTCGGAATGGTTCTCGTCATCGATGATCAAACAGGCAGTTAAAACACGGGGGTAGCGCAAGGAGCAGTTGTAATAATATATTGTAGTATTCAAGCATCACCTTTTTTCAACTGAAAACGTGCTAAGGAAAGCATCTCTTTTCGAGGAAACAGGGAACGAAAGGAAGCAAGTATGGTAGCGGATCTCAAAAAACCACTCGGGCAGTCGCTCGGAACCGATTTTTATCTGATGGATGAGATGTTGACTGAGGAGGAGCGCAGCGTTCGCGATAAAGTCCGTGCCTTCTGCGACAAGGAGGTCATTCCCATCATCAACGACTACTGGGAACGAGCCGAGTTCCCCTTTGAACTCATTCCCAAGATTGCAGCTCTCAACATCGCCGGAAATGATATCCAGGGGTATGGTTGCCCTGGTCTGAGCGCTGTAGCCTCTGGCCTCATCATGTTAGAGATGGCGCGTGGTGATGCCAGCGTCTGCACATTTTTCGGCGTCCACTCCGGGCTGGCGATGCACTCGATCTCGATGCTGGGCTCGGAAGAACAAAAACAGCGCTGGCTTCCAGCGATGGCACGCATAGAGAAGATCGGGGCCTTCGGTCTGACTGAGCCGAATCATGGCTCTGACGCGGTAGCGCTGGAGACCCGTGCGCAGCGCGATGGCAACGAGTACATCATAAACGGAGCCAAGCGCTGGATAGGTAACGCCTCCTTTGCCGATGTCACAGTTATCTGGGCGCGTGACGACGAAGGCAACGTGGGTGGCTTCCTCGTTGAGAAAGGGACACCGGGTTTTGAGCCAAAGGTTATGACAGGCAAAGTGTCCAAGCGTGCCGTGTGGCAGACGGATATCACGCTCACCGATGTCCGTGTGCCAGCAGGGAACCGTCTCGCGCTCTCTCGCAGCTTTAAGGATACTGCGCTCGTGCTTACGGCCACGCGCTCTGGTGTAGCCTGGGAGGCAGTTGGTCATGCTATCGCTGCCTATGAGATCGCGCTCACTTATGCAAAGGAGCGTATCCAGTTTGACAAGCCACTCATCAGCTTTCAGATCATCCAGAATAAGCTTGCCACTATGCTCGCCAATGTGACGACCATGCAACTTCTTTGCCTGCGACTTGGCCAATTGCAGGAAGAGAATAAGATGTCAGCCTCAATGGCCTCGCTGGCGAAGATGAATAACGCCCGGCTGGCCCGTGAGGTCGTTGCTGATGCACGAGAGATGCTTGGTGGCAATGGGATTCTACTCGACTACCACATTGCTCGCCACCATGCTGATATTGAAGCGGTGTTCACCTACGAGGGTACCGATACCATCCAGTCGCTGATTGTTGGACGGGAGATTACGGGGAGACAAGCTTTCTCACCTCGCTAGACCAGCGGATAATGGGAACTCGTTAGTAGGCATATGTACTCCTTGCTCAGCGTGTACGGGTAATTTTTGTCAGGCTGCGGGGCTGATCGGGATTCAGTCCCTTGTACAGGGCCAGGTAGTTGGCAAAGAGCTGGCCAGGTATAATATAGGGTATTGGCGCGAGCAGTTCAGCAAAGCTGGCTTGCACATCTTTCGCCGGGTCATTTCTGCCCCCGCTTCCACGTGTCCCAGAAGTCACTCCATTTGCCAACGTGGGCATTACGAGCCGAATGGATGTCATTGCCAGTTCCTGCATGCGCTCATCCTCAGTCACCACCAGGCAATCTGCGCCGCTCTCACGCAGCCATTGGAGCAACTCAAGCGAATCGGCTGAGGTACGCCCAGGCGGTGCGAAGACGATGACCGGCAAGCCACGATCGACCAGAGCGGCAGGTCCATGCTTGAAATCGGCGGTAGAGAAAGGCGTCGAAACAACATAGCAGGTTTCTTCCAGTTTCAGGGCTGTCTCACGAGCGGTACTGTACTGGAAGACGCGCCCTAACACCACACAGTCACGGGCATGGACGTAGCGTTCGGCCACACGTACAACCTGTTCCTCACATTTGAGCGCCGCTGTGACGAGATCGGGAATGCTCTCGATACCGTCACGCAATTGTTCACCGCCTGACAGAAATGCGGACAGCATTGCGAACACCGTACAGGTGGTGGTATAGGTTTTGGTGGCAGCGACGCTACGTTCAGGACCAGCATGACAGAGCAAGGTATGCTGGGCAGCCGTGGACAATTGAGATCCTTCCTGGTTAGTGATGCCTACTGTGAGGGCACCTGCCTCGCGCGACCGGGCTACGACTTCAACGATATCCGTGGATTCGCCGGACTGAGAGACTCCTATAACCAGAGCCCGCCCCAGTTGGAGCGAGGTACCATAGAGCGTATACAGCGAGGGTGTAGCGAGAGCGACAGGAATACTATTCAGGTACTGGAATAGATACTGGGCATAGAGAGCAGCATGATCGGAAGTCCCACGGGCGGCAAGTATGATCACATCTATACCACGCTGCTGAGCCTCCAGAGCGACCTGGCGCGCAGGTTCGATTGTGCCGGTTAGAGTGCGTCGCAGCGCTTCCGGCTGCTCCTGAATTTCATCCAACATGTGCGTTCGCCTTGCAGGGCGAGATTGCTCTTGCATAAGAGTACTCCTATTCTCAAGATATATAAATTATAAGGCGAGGAGTAAGGACATCTGCTGCCTTACCAAGACCGCATGCGTCCACACCACCGCACCAAGGTTGACCGCAAGGGTCAACCCTACTATACACGAAACGATATCTCCAGTACCCTCGTATGTTATGACGATCCCGATCGCTAGTTTATGGTAGGACTCTCCATACTGGTCTCTTTCACAAATACATTGCCCTGGCGGTCGATTACTGCACCCTTGAGCCCTGTTCCCCCCACATCAACACCGATAACGAGCCGGTCTCTATACTCAGCAGTCATCTTTTTCCCTCCATCATTTTAACCATGACGCAGGTACGTGAAATCAACCATGTGCTTGATAGCCAGGGATGCAAGCCCAAGCAACGTTGAACTTAGCTCACTTTGATAATAGTGCGGCCTCTCACTCCACCTTTGAGAATAGCAGCCAACGCCTGAGGAAGTTCCGCGAGTGGAGCTTCGTGCCCAATGAGATCGAGAAGGCGTTCCGGCTTGTAATCACTGGCCAGGTGTTCCCAGATCTGGCGGCGCAATTCCATAGGGCAGTTTACCGAATCAATGCCCAGCAAGTTAATGCTGCGCAAGATTAAAGGGAAGACAGTCGCGCTGAAATTCGGTCCCCCGGTG
>CATPCK010000341.1 GCA_955652655.1 uncultured Ktedonobacteraceae bacterium
GTACTCTCGTGCCCAGGCCAGCGACAGGTAATACAGCTTTACGAATGCGCATGGGACCTCCTCGAACCAGGCGGGTTGTGTGTTGTGTCGTTACTCCTGGTACGTATTGTGACAACTCCCCCACGGCTAAAGCCGGGGGCTTCTCAGTTCAACCGGACTCCCAGCGGAGACCGTCCCTGAAGGCCATGCCCTGGCCTTGAACAAGATATTCTTCGCGGCATTGACATCACGGTCTGCCACATAGCCACAGAAAGGACAGAGATGGGTACGCACAGAAAGACTCTTCTGGACGATTTCTCCACACTGATGACATTTCTGGCTGGTGAAACGCCGGGTCGCTCGAATGACTTCATGCCCAGCACTTGCAGCCTTGGCACTGAGTATATCGAGGAACGCGCTCCGACTGGCATCCATGATGGATTTGGCGAGATGATGGTTCTTTACCATATTACTGATAGCCAGGTCTTCTACCACAATGCGATGATAGCCTTCGGCATAGGGCTTGGCTGTCTTGAGATGATGATCTCGCCGTTGTCGATTGATTTTCAAATGCGTTTGTGCCACGTTCTTGGCAGCCTTCCGCCTGCGATGGCTCCCTTTCTTGCGCCTGGACAACTGGCGTTGCTTGCGTCGAAGCGTTTTCTGCGAGGTGCGATAAAAGCGTGGGTTGTCAACAGTATGGCCTTCACTATCAGTCAAGAAGGACTTCAGACCTACATCAATGCCAATGGCAGGATGATCACAAGTGGAAGGAAGATGCTCTGTGTGAGGACCGGTTTCGCAGACAATCAGAGCATACCAATGTCCATCGGCCCGCAAGACGAGGTGAACCGTCTTGGGATTGCCCTCTATCGGGCGATGCCTCTTCATCTTGAGGAAGTGTCCCAGTTTCTTGGGAACAATCAGGTGTTTCTTGTCTTCGTGCAGAGAGCAGTCTTTGCCATACTGACGAAGCTGGATGGAATGCCATTGGTTGCCCTTTTTGAAGCGAGGGAAACATCCTTTCAGAGCAAGCTCTTTGCGGGCAAGAAAACGCTTGAGGGACTTGGAGAGACGATCTGCCAGCATCTGGACGGTTGTAGCGGGGACAGACTCACCGCCACGGCCTTTAAACTGTGCGGTCAGATCGTACTTTGTAGGGAATGTGCCATTGTCCTCATACTGCGCTTTCACGGTCTCAAGCATCTCATTATAGATGAGGCGAGACTCATGCAAGCATTGTCTGAGCAGAGCGTATTGGTGCTTATTGACGAAAAGGCGATACTCAAACGTTTTCATGATTCTAACTATAGCGGAGTAGAAAGCGTCTGTCAACAGTTTAGACCGCCTGCAGGCAGGCGGCAATTCATCCCCATAGCTGAAGCTAGGGCCCTCTTGCCGCTTTATGGTAGTGTTGAGGTCAATCTTTCTCTCAGGTGCGTAGGTGCAAAGGTCGTGGTCCGATACATTCAGACAGGGTCTGCCATGGCTCGTTCCTGCGCATCCAGGCGAGGAGGGCGGTTGTGAGCGTCTGCACAACAGGCTCGTCCATCATCGCGAGGCGAGAGATCAGCTCAACGCACGACCGATTTGGCCATGAGGATATCTGGCTTGCCGAGCCCATTGGCATCTGGCATCACGCCCACAATGACGTAGCCAAGCTTCTGATAAAACTCGTAGGGATGCCGCTTCAGGTTCTTGATGTGGGTCACGTGTTCCCAGAGATGGGGAAAGAGATTGATTCCAGCCAGGGTAGTCTGCTGAGTGACGTCATCGGTGCCAAGGGTAATGGTTAGCCCACCACGCTCTTTCACGCGCCCTTCCAGGTCAGCCACCAAGGCACGCCCGATGCCTTTGCCTTGCTGACTGACACGCACCACCAGGGGATGTAATTCCCACACGTGGCCTCGATACTGGCTGATGCCACCGACCCAGCCAAGCACTGTCCTATGCTCATCGAGGGCGACTCGGCTGATGCGCCCTGCTGCAAGGGATTCTCGAACTTCCTCCATAGCAGACTCCAGGTCCGGCCACGCTTCTGGCCAGTTGGCGGCAAAGCCCTCCACCAGCAACATTGCCACCTGGCGGATGACTGATTCATTATCAGAACTAAGATCAACAATGTGCATGTCTACGTTACCTCCTCATTATTTGTTTAAGGATAGCACATGCAACGGTCTTGACATATACGTATACATATGTTATATACGTATACATATATTAGTATTATGCAAAAATAGGCTGTTAGATATTTTTTTCGGGAAAGAGGAAGTACCTGCTATGCCAAACAGAACCATTTATGTAGCGGATGCGGACCTACCGATTTTTGAGAAGGCTCAGGAACTAGCCGGTGAAAACCTCTCGGCTACTATTGCGCAGGCATTGCGGCGCTTTGTTGAGGCTGAGGAAGCCAGGGCCAGCGGCTATGAAGAGATCACGGTGAAGGTTGGTAAAATCGCGCATTCTTACAAACGTTTTCGCGGCCGTTTGCTGGCGAAAGGACGTGTGCGCAACCAGAATGAGACCAGGCGCACAGTATACGATGTCTATCAGACTGCGAGAGGCAAACTAGCGCTGTACGTGAGAGGGGCTCCTAACTGGGAAAACCCGAAAACATGGTCTTATAGGAACTGGTCTCACAGGGATTGGTCACAATGGCCCAACACGGACTATGAATATCGCCTGGAGGTATATGAAACGCTGGATGAACTGAAAGATAACGTTCCCCTGGAGTTGTACGAAGCGGTAGCCCAGGCGCTCAAAGGAGATCCAGAGGGCGTAGAATACCTTGATATCTAACCTTGTATAGAAGGAAAGTGACAATGAGCATTTCAACAACCAGTGAAAAAGGTACAGGGGTCATATCCCAACAAGAAGCCGCAATCGTGGTGCGCGATCTTGTCAAACGCTATCCCAAGTCAGAGGTCAACGCTGTAGACAACTTCTCTTTCTCGGTAAAACAGGGGGAGATATTTGGTTTACTAGGGCCAAATGGGGCAGGTAAAACCACGACCATCGGCGTTCTTACAACCAGCGTACGTCCCACAAGTGGCGTAGCATATATCATGGGCATTAACGTCGCCGAGGATCCTATGAGTGTGAAGCAGCGCATAGCAGTTGTGCCGCAGCAGAGCAACCTCGATCGCAGCCTGCGTGCTCGTGAGATCCTTACGTTCCATGCCAGCTATCATGGCTTGTCGCGCGCTGAGCGGTCTGCTCGCGCCGATGCGCTGCTCAATGAGCTGGGTCTGGGCAATCGCGGCAAAGAGATGGTACGCCGCTACTCGGGTGGTATGGCGCAGCGCCTGATGCTGGCCCGCGCACTGATGCACTCGCCAGACGTGCTCTTCCTCGACGAGCCAACCAATAGCCTTGATCCCCAGTCGCGACTTTTCCTGTGGGATCGCATCCGTTCACTCAAGGAACAGGGCACAACTATCCTGCTGACTACGCATGATATGGAAGAAGCGGATCAGCTTTGCGAGCGAATCGCCATTATGGATAAGGGGCGTATCCTTGTACTTGATACGGCTGACGAACTGAAGAAACTCGTGCCAGGTGGCACCAGGTTGGAACTGCGCGTTCAGGTGCCGCAACGTGTCGCATCCGGTAGTTTACAGGTCGAGCCTCAAACGCCGTCTCCTGTTCTTGCCGCGCTACGCGCTATTCCGGGAGCCACAAAAGTGGAAGAGGTTCCCGCATCAGAAGGTGAGGAGGACCTGCATAATGTGCAGATCCTTCGACTCTATGCTGAGGACGCGGGGTCACTGGTTGTCAACGCGACACACGCTATCATAGACACAGGGGCGGAGATACGCGATATGCATATTGCGCGCCCAAGCCTGGAAGACGTCTTCATCTACTTGACCGGGAGGAACCTGCGTTAATGAACACAACAACGACGACACCTACGACAAGTTCAACAACTTTACCTGTCGAGCCGAAGGTGAAACGCTCGACAAGCCGCCTGGCAATCGCGTCTACGGCTTTCCTGGCGATTTTGCGGCGTGATATTGTAGTGACAGGGCGCGAATTTATCGCCTTCCTGGCACAGGTATTGTTACAACCCCTGTTCTTTCTCTTCATTTTTGGCAAAGTGTTGCCTAGCATCGGTTTTGCACGAACAGGCTTTGCTGCCATCCTATTACCAGGTATCGTCGCGCTCACTGTGGTGACGACCGCACTACAGGGCGTTACTTTGCCGCTTGTACTCGACCTTGGCTTTGCGCGTGAAATAGATGATCGTTTGCTGGCTCCATTGCCGGTGAGCCTGGTCGCGATCGAGAAGGTCATCTTCGCGGCTATGCGTGGGTTGATCGCGGGAGCGATCATCTTTCCGCTGGCTTACTGGATACTGGGCAATGACTATAGTGTACGTGGTGATGCTGTTGGCACGATCATAGGCATTATGGTTCTGACAGCCTTCGCGGGCGCCAGCCTGGGTCTCACTATCGGTACACTGGTCAAGCCAGAGCAGATTGGCCTGATGTTCTCGTTGATTTTCACGCCGTTGATTTTTACCGGTTGTACCTATTATCCCTGGGGGACGCTTGACTCGATCAGGTGGTTTCAGATAGTCACGCTGTTCAATCCGATGACGTACGCTTCTGAAGGATTGCGTGCCGCTATGGTGCCAGCCATTCAAGGGCATACTATCCCGACGCTGGCAATGGGCTGGGTGATCCTGGGATTGAGTGTCACCTTTGTGGGGTTTTTGTTTATAGGTATACGGACGTTCCGCAGGAGAGTGGTA
>CATPCK010000342.1 GCA_955652655.1 uncultured Ktedonobacteraceae bacterium
GATGAACCAGAGGGTTCGCTTGCCCAGGCGTTGTGGTAGGGCAAATTGCATGGTGACACCGGCACCGAGCAGGCTTTCCTCAACCTCTTCCTCCCAGGCCTGGGCGACAAGTTCAGGGGCGGGCTGCTTTGGCAGGGATGTGCCACCTGTGCCATCAGCGAGAGCCGAATGCGGCGAGAGAGAAGGCAAACTGGGAGGAGTGAGGGATACAGATGATTGGGGCGCGCCTTTCAGACCCCGGCTGTCGCGCGTTTAGAGGAGTCGTCGAAGTAAGTGGGCTGGTAACGCGGCTGCGGAGGTCGATTGACGTAAGGGAGGCGTTCCGTAACGGCACCGGGCTTGTCATCGTCTTCCAGAGAGGTTTGCGCGTTGTTAGGGGCGATCAGTTGAAGCATGGTGCTGCCCACGATCAGGATATCCTGCGGCTGCACGGGGAAAGTGCCGCCACTGGGGACGGAATAGCCATTGACGCGCACGATATTCTGCTCGGTGAGGTTGGTGATATGCCAACCAGAGGCGTCCAGGTCGAGGCGGGCATGTTCGCGCGACACGGTGGGATCCATGAGGATGATATCGTTATTCAAAGCTCGCCCAAGGGTTGTGCTGGTGTGCGTGAGCAGGTGCACCAGCCGCTCTTCTGGCAGCCAGCCGGAGGGAAAGCGATCCTGGAGATACGTGGTGGCATTCGCCGGCAGGCGCACCCGAACTACCCGCAACACGCCGTAATTTTGCTTCATGTTACAGTCGATCCCTCAATGTTGAGCCGCTTTCATCGAACCAAGCTAGCCTGAGGCGGCCAATGCCTCCAGTTCGGCACCCGTGCATCCTTGCCTGAGCTGCCAGATGCGCACCGAGTAGTATGGCATGCGAGCCAACTCCTCATGTTTATTCATTATGCTTTACTATACACGGGAAGCGGAAAACTGACAAGTGTTCCAGTACGACCGAGGGTCGCAATATGGCGAATGCAAGACACAGCCAGAACGACCGCATGTGTCCAGGGCAGCCGAACGCCCCAACAGGATGACCTTTGAGGTCATCCAATAGGCATCAACCGAAGCGAAAAGGGACGGGAGAAGCGAGAAAGCCACGGAGGTACCGTAGGGGCGGGTGTGGTGTGGAGATGGGTGGGGACCCTTGTGGTCGCCCGCGTCCTGTCCCCCTGGCTCCCCTCTTGCAGGAAGACGATCCCCTCCCCTCATCCACCACCCTAGCTTCTCTCTTTTTTTGACCTGGCGCTCAAACTTAAGAGCCAGAGCGAGCTTCCCTGGATCAGGAAGGCTCCCAGGATGGCCAGGGCAAAGGTGGCGGCGATACCGGCTTTATCGATCAGGCCAGCGACTATAAGAAAGAAAACGGCGAAGGCGAAGGAGCCTGCGACAACGCCACGGAGGACGCGACGGGCGGCGGGCGCTCCCGAAAAGGCGTGGGTAAAGGCGCCGACGATGCTGGCGAAGAGGGGGAATGGTGTGAGCAGGCCGCTCAAGCCTGGGCCGAGGAGGACGGCGCTTTCGGTGAGGATTAAGACGAATAGTGTGGCAACCATCATGCGCGCTGCGATTTCCCAATGCGGAGGCGTCGCAATAGAGCCTGGCCGACCATCTCGCGGTAAGGAAGGTAAGACGATGGACAGGACGAGGAGGACGATCAAGAAGGATACGAGTAGGGGAAGCGCGAGTTGTTCCAGCAAGAAGGTCGAGGCAAAGAAGACTCCCCAGCCTGTTAGCAAGCAGATTGGCCAGGGTAGGCGTAGGGAAAGCCAGCTGTAGGCCAGGCAGAAGGCGGCGACCGAGATGGTACCAGTCATTGTGCCCAGTGCGGCGCGGGAGGCGAAGGTGATGCCTTGTTCGAGAGCAAGGAAGAATGCGACGGGTGCTGAGGTGAGGGGTAGTCCGACGAGCAGGCCGCTGACGAGGGTGCCCCAGCGCCGGCCGATGAGGGTGATGATGAGGATGAAGAGGGGGGTTAGGAGGAGTTTTAGGAGTAGCATTATACGGAACACTGCGAGAGAGGTTGCCATTCATCCCTTGCCTCGATGCCGGTATCGCGATGAAATGAATGGCAACCCGCCTCCTCCAATAGCATCTCTATGGCTTCGCGCCCCATACGGTCAGAGAGAACGCGCCTGCACAAAAGTCATCCGACTGCATCTCAGAGAGCATCTGCTGATACGTCTGTTCGACTGCTTCCGGCGTTGTCACTCCAGTGCGGATCAGAAAGGGCTGTACGAGTCGGTAGCTTTCGGAAAGCTTCTGGCAGAGGTCTGCATGTGCCGGCTTACCCGTCGAGAAATTCATGAACCAGACCTCCTGTTGCACCTCCTGGCTGCCTGCATCCTGCAACAGCCGCTTGAGTGCTGGAGTGACGGAGAGTAATTGCCCATTTGACGAGAAACTGCGTTTCGTCTCGTAGATGGCATCTGAGATCAGCCCGCCCAGTTGCGCAAACGCCACAGTGTTACTGATGGGCAGATCGTTCTCTGTGAGTCGGATGACCCCTCCCGGCCTGGTAACACGCGTGAACTCCTGAAGGGTGTTGGGCCAGGCTGCTGCCTCGAGGAGTCCCACGATGTAGCGGGCATTGACCATGTCGAAGGTCCCATCTGGCAGATCCAGCGATCCGAATGGGTCCATGATGGTGAAGGTGGCATTATTGACCCCAGATTCCTTCGCCTGAGCGCGTGCGCGATCCACCAACCCGGCATTGCGCTCGATGCCGGCGAACTGCACCTGTGGGAGAGCTTGCGCGGCGTTGATCGTCCACTCGCCATTCCCCGAGGCAATGTCGAGGACGCGGTGGATGCTGGAGATAGCGGTCTGTTCTGGAAACGGCTGGCCTATCTGCTTCAGACGAGGCAGATCAAAATGGAACAAGCGTGGGAACTCCACGCCCTGTTCTGGCAATGAAGAGGAGCTTGCGCTTAACTGAGCGTCGGATGATGGTGTCATAGAAAGTGTATCCCTTCTGCAAAATAGCATAGAACAGAGAGATGGCTCACGGCTTTTCGCCCCAGGCGGTGAGCATGTACAGGATTCCTCGGAAGCTGTCTTCCAGCGCATCGATCGAGAATTGATGCCGCAGGCGTTCGAGTTCTGGTTTGGTTGTTACCCCTGTGGCCAGAAGAAACGGCTCTACGAGCTCGAACACTATGACCCACTGCTGATTCATTGGTTGACAGTATTCCGACCCGGCAGAGAAATCCATGAGGCTTGGTCGCTCCTGGATGATCACGCAGCCTGCATCGCGCAGGTACCGGCTCAGCATAACGGTAGCGCCCAACCAGCGCTCATTGGGAATGAGTTTGAGCCCGGCTCTCGTCGCTCCACGAATCATCAGCCTTTCAAGCGTCTGAAAAGCAGTGCTGTTGGTCACCCCCCCCCACTCAACGCTCGTGATGCGAATAATCCCGCCACGTCGCGTGACACGAACCATTTCCTTGACGAACCCAGGCCATGCCGCTGCCGGAATAACCCCATCGAGTTGGCGGACGTTGACCAGGTCGAAGGACGCGTTGGGAAAGTCAAGCAGGTCTAAGGCGTTGGCCACGTGGAACTGGGCATTGTCTAACCCGTTGGAACGGGCCAGAACCCTGGCATAGTCGATCATCCCTTGACTGATATCGATGCCTGTCGCGTGCAAATCCGGATAGGCGTAGACCATTTCGAGTACCCAGCCTCCAGGACCACACCCGATATCCAGCACATCGTGCAGGTGAGCGATTGCCTGCTCAGGCTGCTCCGGCAGAAGCCCTCCCATGGCTTTCGTGAACAGCTGGTCGGTCTTGATCAGCTGCACCATTTCTGCTTGACTATCCCCGAGAAGATAAAAATTTCTCGTCCGCTCAGGTTCATA
>CATPCK010000343.1 GCA_955652655.1 uncultured Ktedonobacteraceae bacterium
CCAGCAAAAATCATCCCTTTCTGAAAATTTTAATAATCTGGTATAAAATTGGTACTTACGGGTCTTTGAAAAGGCAGTAACATTGTTTGTGGGCCCCACATAATCTTGCAACATGTCCTCTCTCTCTGCGTATACACTGTAGAATACAGAGAGATAACGATAGTAACTATTCAGGACTCAATGCCGCCTGCGGCGGCTCAGTCATTCTATTTGTTGCTGCGGGCTTTGCTGTCTTCGACAGCAAAGCCCGCAGCAACAAAAAACCTTGCGAACTGCCGAAGGCAGTGAGGAATCAAGAAGAGAGACCTGAATAGTACTAGCGATAGGGTCTCAGATAAAGCGAGGAAAAGATATGATGAATAGAATGACATCTCTTGGAATGGATGAGCGCCTGGAGCGCGTGCTGACCTATTCCCTTGGATGGGTATCAGGTTTGATCCTTTTCTTTCTGGAAAAGAATCGCAACGTACGCTGGCACGCCGTGCAATCAATGGTCACCTTCGGCTCACTCACGATACTCATGTTTGCAATCTCTCTATTAAGAGGGTTTCTGGCCTGGATTCCCCTGCTGGGATGGTTGACGAGCGCCGGCCTGGGATTACTTCTCTCAGTGCTCTGGTGGGTGACAATCATCCTGTGGGCCTGGTTGATAATCATGGCTTTTGTAAAGGAAGACTATCATTTACCTTTCGTCGGCGAATTCGTGCGCTACTGGGTTAAATTATAGGCAGGAAAAAGGACTGTGGAGACAGTCCTTTTTCCTGCTTGTAAATCGCTAATCCCTATAAAGAAAACCTAGTACCAGGCCGAAAACAAGGTGCCGCACAATATTTTGCCAGAACGACGTGGGATTGGCGAGTTTGGGAAGTTCTCCGTTCTGGATCAAAGGGTGATATCTATCGGCCAATGGAGTCAGCCACCAGGCGGAAACGATGAACAGTTCACCAAAAATTGCCCCCTTTAACCAATCTGGTCCCGGTAGGAAGCGTTTGAAAATAGCCGCGTAAAGCTCCGCTAAGGCGACTCCGTTGAATATATGCAGAATCCAGGCAAGTAGCAGAAACTTCTTTTGCGTTGTTGCCCGCTTTCCCATTAAACCCTGGATGAAGCGTACATCGCTGAAACGGTTTCTTGTAATCGCCATGTCCCCTTCCATGGCAATACTATATGCCGTTGTCGCGAGCAAGCCAGCTACTGCCGCCCGTCCAGCTCGCCAGCGCCGGGAAATAACCTGGTCGATAATGTTCATTTCTTTTTTCCTTTGTATGACTGATATGCTGGATGTTAAGAGTCTCTTTTAGAGACGAAACGCAGTACGCCAGTGGTATTATTTTGCCTTCGACCAAAGTCGTGCTCCTGCCTGCACTCCCATCGCCATCAGCCCACCACAGAGCGTGGCGATAAAGTTCACTGCGTCGTTGTTGAGCCATGCTACGCCACGTAAGGGCTGAGTCTTTGTCCCGCAGCTGTGTACGCGCTGCTCCGTCTCTTTCTGGCAATGGGGACAGTAATACATGGCTTGCACGGTTGCCCCCAGAAAACTATCGACCATGCTCCCTGCCAGCCCACATACCAGCGCGATAACTGGCAGGGCGGCAAGAGATCTCTGGCATCGCTGTAACCACCAGAAAACGGTTCCCAATGCCAGTGCGCCACCCGCGGCCGCGGCTGTCCCCAGCGGTGTTATACCTCCAGAGGTACCGGGTGCGACGGCTTTTCCCGTGGTAATCAGCCGGGGCTGGTGGAGACTCAGCACCCCAAGCTCGGTTGCCCAGGTATCCGCGGTAGCGGTAGCGAGTGCTCCGGCATAGCCCGTCAAGCATACCTTGCGCAGGAAGTGAGAATGTGCGAGTCTATAGCTCAAGGCCAGCAGGGTAGCAACTCCTCCATTGGCAGCCACCTGGGCAAAATCGCGCTGGGACCCCTTGCTGAACTTGTCATCGGCGGTGTTTGCCTTATCTCGCGCGCGAAAATGTGAAAAGATACTGGAGGAGACGAAGAAAAAAATAAGTGAAAGACCCCAGGACCAACCCCCCATGCCAAAAGTCGTTGTGCCTGTCACTATCGCTCCTACTATGCCGCTGCGGCTGAGCGATCGACGGCGGTAGGCTATCAAGCCGGCAGTGCCGCTAAAAAGTAAACCAAGCAAAAGCATGGCTCCTCTCATGGGATCCGTGGCTGTCCGGTAGCCTGGCGCGTCGTTGCGGAGAGAAGAGAAAAGCGTTGTAGGTGCCATGGGCTCTGCTACACGTGATGATCGAAACATAGGTAGTACCTCTAAGAATTTGTGGTATGTTTGTTACAGAATGCTATTGAATCCAGTTTTATTCTAAAGAAGGCCTGGTATGAAGACAAGGGGAAATAGGAGATATCCTCAGGTAAGGAGTCTATATTCCTTGTCAAACTGCCATGTGGATATTGCCTCCAACTCGACATAAAGATGCGGGTGTAGGGGATCGATATGTTTGACCAGGTGGATATCGACTACCCGGTTATCGTTCAGCCCGAGTCCTTCACAAAGAGCGTCCTGAGTGATTTTGAGACCTCCATCGAGGTCCCTTTTCAGTGGGGTAGTGAAGTAGAAATCAAGATAAAGAGCCAGATAGCTTTGACGTAATGAATTTCGTAGTGTGTCGTGTAATATTTCCTGCTGCTCGAGAGCGTGGAGCGCGTCTCGCACTTGCCGTTTAAATTGACGGGCTGCCACTGTGCTTACACGATGTCCATCAATTGTAGCGTATTGTTCGTTGATACTAGGAGGGAGTGGAAGAGTGAGACGCAAGAGAGCGTTCTTGCTCGCAGATTTCTCTCGCATAGATATCTCCTGTATATAGTACTTTTGGCGTATCCTTGTTGTGCGTATTGTATCATATCATCATGTCTTATCTTGTTTGTAGTAGCCATTGTCAAGCTGTGAAAAGAGTGATAAGCTTCCGTTCGGAATGGCTATATCTGTAACGTGTCTGGCGAAAGTGAGGAGCAAAAGTGACTACGTGTAACCACTGTGGGAGGCCAACCCTTGCAGGTATGGCGCATTGTCAGAATTGTGGATGGCCTTTAACGACAACCATAGGTGATGGGAACGTTCCAGGGATGGCGGCTCCAGAACAGCCAGAATTACCTGCATGGTTGGAATCACTTCGCTCCGATGGATCCGCGACCGGGAATACAGGATCGTCGTATTTCTCCGCTGCCGACCTCGTTGATGAAGGAATGTTACCTGGCTGGATGCGACCTGGGCGCGAGGAAAATGTTGACAATACACCCTCAGGTTCCCACCCTGCGCGGAGACCGGCCTCTATGCCGGCACCCAATACCGAAAATGCATTTATGCCAACGAAGGGCATGATGGCAAACTCATTGATCGATGAGCAGTCACTGCCTTCCTGGATGCAAGGACAACAAGAGGGATCATCATCTGCCGGGCAGGAAGGCATTTCGGCTGCGAGCCTGGTACAACCAGGAGCATTGCCAGATTGGATAAGAAGTATCGAGACACAATCTCCCGCACCTCCTTCTACACCTCCCGGTCCGGTCCAGTATCCCCATGCAGAACCTGCCCAGCAACCGATATCGGGCCATGAGTTGATTGATCAACAAGCCCTGCCACAGTGGATGTCAGGGCAAGATACTTCCGTACCAGCAAGAGGGCAGTCGGGTTTGCCGGCCTCGTCGTTGTTGGATGCCCAATCCTTACCTACCTGGTTGCGCGAGGAAAGCCAGGAACAGCGCAATCGGTATGCCGGGTCGCCGCAGCCTGCTCAAGCCGGACAGGCTCCTGATTACCAGGTACCAATTGGACAAGGGCAGATTCCGAACCCGGGTATGCAAAATAACCTGGCCGCGGGATCCTTGATTGATATGAATGCTTTGCCTGATTGGATGCGCCCCAACGATGAACAGCGGCCGGGTATGGCATCCTATCCGCCACAGCAAAATCCTGCTGAATATCCCAGGCAAGCATCCTTTGGCGCTCCGTCTCGCCCGGAAAATAAGCGCGTACCCAGTCGCCCCCGCGCTGAGGTGGGATACGTTGAAGAGAGCGAAGTGGCAGCGAATACCTTTGCCTCAATGTTGGGCGTAGCTTCTGTGGCTCCTAACTTCCCTGGACAACAGTCACGGGATGCTTCTGGGCCTTCGCAGCCGCTCTCTCAATCTCAGCCATATGGAGCGCCTCCTGGCTCAATGCAGGGACAGCAGACGCCTCCCGCTGCATTTCCAGGGATGCCGCCAAATCAGAATTATGGGCCTGCTCAAGGTAGAATACCTGCAGGATATCAAATGGGTCAAATGCCAAATAATGTACCAGGGATGCAACCAGGATCAACAATGCATAATGACCAGTCGAATTCAAACAAGAAACCGGCCAAACGTGGCTTTCTGAGCACTATTCTTGATTGGTTCTCTCTCTCTCGCTAAAACATAATCGAGAAATATGAAGGACATGGAGATGAGTACACAACCCTACACGGAAGGAGGACAGGGGCCAAAGCCTAGCTCTAATCCCACATCCGTTGCTTCACTACTGGTTGCTGATTGTGGCACAGTATTTACCAAGGTATCACTATTTGGTTTAGTCGAGGGTCAATATCGTTTGATGGCGCGTGGTGAAGCTCCTACAACAATAACTCCTCCTTATGAAGATATTACCAAGGGTATTATCCAGGCGATCAATATCATTGAGTTTATTACGGGTCGCCTCTTTATCTCTGAAGGGCGTATCATCTCCCCCGAGCAGTCGAATGGCGATGGAGTGGATGTTTTTATTTCCACCATCAGCGCTGGAGGCCCAGTTCGCCTGGTTGTTTTGGGCGCGGTCGACGCGTCCATAGAACATCTAGCGGCTCAAGCCGCATCCGGTCTTTATGCGGAGACCTACTCGTTGCCGTCGCCATCACAAGTTGCAACTTCTGCACCCGTTCCTGTCTCCGTAGGGGCAGGCGCCAGATCTTCTGGCGCGGAGAGCCCATGGACACCCGATCGTGTTGCTTTCGAGTGGGAACGGCAAATAGAACGCATCCGAGAGCTGCAGCCCCATGCGACTTTGATAGTTGGCATGGCGAATGGCCCTTCGGGCCCCACACCACTGCAAGAAGCCTGCCAGTTGGTGATAAATGCTACCGCGGAGCTCAATAAACAAAATAGTGCCATCACTACCGCGGGCACAGCGGCAGCCGAGGCTGCCTCTCGCCAGATCGCGGTTCTCTACGCTGGCGCTCCTCAATACGTTGAAGCTGTACAGGGTATGTTGCAGGGGACAGCTGCGGTGACCCGGGTCGATCCGCTGGTTGAACCACAGCAAGTTGGTTCAACCAGTATTGCTATCGGTGGGCTCTACGAGCGCGACGTCATCCAGCATATTCCTGGCTATTCCCGTCTGCACTCGTGGTCTAGCTCGGCACCCGTGCCAACCGCGACTTCTTTGAGTAGCCTGGTACGCTTTCTGGCTCAGCACTATACGATGAACGTTACAGCAGTAGACGTTGGAGGAGCCAATACCACGCTGATGATGGCTGGCGAGGGGGGGGAGTTCATCCCCATGGTAAACTGTGGTGTTGGTGTTGGTCCCAGTATCGGGGCAGTGTTGCAACAGGTCGGAGCACAGCGCGTTGCTCGCTGGTTGCCTTTTGATATTACTGAAGATGAACTGCGGCAGTACGTCTTGAATCATATGCTCCATCCCCAAGTCGTACCTACCGACCAGCGTGACCTCCAAATCAACCACGCATTTGCGCGTGAAGCCTTAAACCTGACGGCTGAAGCCACCAGGGGCAACAGCCAGCAATGGCTAGATGCGGATTTGATCCTGGCGACAGGTGGTGTGCTTGCACACGCACCGAAATATGGCCAGGCGGCGTTAATGCTGCTCGATGCCCTCCAGCCACGTGGCGTCACCTCTTTAGTGCTTGATCGCACCATGCTTATCGCTCAATTGGGCGCTGTCGCTACCGTGGCTCCGATTGCAGCA
>CATPCK010000344.1 GCA_955652655.1 uncultured Ktedonobacteraceae bacterium
AGTATTGCACTACTCCCCGGTACTCTTGCTGGTAGCGTTCGATGATGGTAAAGTCATCGTCTGTCAGCATGGGTGCCCGATGGATAGGTTTTCCCGCTCGTTGATAGAGGGCACATTTGCTCTCGACGACATCCGGTGGCACGAGGAGGCCAATCCGCCCGTTGGCGCTACGGCGCTTCTTGGCGTGTTTGGTATTGTTCTGTTGGTTCACAATATGATAGTTGAGAAACCGCGCCTTTTCGCTGCTTGCATGGGTAATCAGCGTTTTCTCCTGAGACATTTCCAGCTTGAGGGTATCTGGCAGAAATTGTGCGAGTTGATGCTTGATTTCTTCTGCTTCCTGTTGCGGGCCAGCAAAACCGAAGAGCGTATCATCTGCATAGCGAACATAGTGAAGCCGTCGATAGGTGTCATCGTTGGGGTCGTAAGAGCAGAACTTTTGGAACTGTTTGCGCAGTTCTTTGGCTTCTTCTCTTCTTCCTTGCCGTTTCTTCCAATCATATTTGGCTTTGACTGTGGCGTATGCAGGATTGGTAGCTCGTCTTTTTCCTCGCGTATATGCTGGAATGAGTGTCTTTTCGACATACTGATCGAGCTTGTCAAGGTAGATATTGCTGAGTATGGGTGAGATCACGCCGCCCTGTGGGCATCCGCTCAGGGTTGTGTTGAACTTCCATTCCTCCAGATATCCGCTTTCGAGCAAGTGTCGAATGAACCGTACAAACCGTTGATCGTGGATTTTCTCGCTCAGAATGGAGAGTAAGACCTCATGGTTCATCGTGTCGAAACATTTGGCGATGTCGCCTTCCACAAACCAGCGAGAGCCAGTCCATGTGGTCTGGACTTCTTGTAAGGCTGTATGGCATCCTCGACCAGGACGAAACCCATGGGAGTGGTCGCTCATTTGCGGCTCGTAGTATGCTTCCAGGATGGAACGCATGACGCGCTACGCAGCAGCTTGTCCTTCCAGGTGGGTAACCCTAAAGGCCTTTGACCGCCTTTCTTCTTCGCGATGTAGACGCGTCGTACTGGCGTCCATCGATGGCGTTCATGACGAACATCGTCAATCAGTCGTTCGATTTTGGCCAGGGACATGCCGTCCACCGTTTCATCGGTTGTCCCTTTGGTCATTGCCCCCTTGTTCTTGTACAAGCGGGCGTAGGCACGCAGGTACAAATCCGGGTTGTACAGCATGCGATAGACATCTTCCAGCGGCAGTCCTCGTTCGCCGCGTTCTCGGACGATGGCTAAGACAGTTTCGGCGTTCCTCATCACGAGTACCTCTCTGCGCTTGTCAATCTGAACTCCCTGCCGCCCTTCGCCATGTGATCGGTGTTACCGTCTCGGACTACTGCGGCGGCTCCGTTGCCGTGGACCTCTCGGTCTGTAGGCAATCCCGCGTTCCGTCAGCCATGCACGTGCTAGCATCGGTTAGGCACTCCATTCATCCCTTTGTTCACCCCCGTTGGGTGCTCTTTCACGATAGGAAGGTTGCTTCCGTCCGCGCTATCGACGGAGGCAGATCGTGGCATCGGTATCAGACGTTTTTCCGATGGGCGGCTTGATTTCACCAAGTCAGGATGAGAGTTCAAGCAGTCTAGCTTTTGCCATACGATGCGGGTCTTGCGAGTACCACTCATCCGCAACGTCTCTGGATGTTCCCCGCGTTCTCACCATGCTACGGTTCCCTTCGCTTTTCAGTTCCAGGTAAGGTGAGTGACCCAAGAACCCTCCTTCAAGTTCTTCCCCGATCTTCGGGGGATACATGGCCGCGTGACGCGGCGCACAGCGCGTCAAACGATGCCAGAGATTCCAACGATCCAAAAACAAGAGCCGCAGACGATAGGCCAAACTCTGATGCTCTCCCTCGTGCGGTGGCGGTGCTTGCAGATAGCGTCGATGCATCGCTTCCAGTTCCGTGGCCTGCTCCCGTTGTCGACTCTTGACCAGTTCACCTAAGCGAGTTAAGTCGGCTTGCGCCTGCCGTGGGTTCACTCCAATGGCTTTGAGTGATCCATCGGCATCTTTAGCCACCAACGGCTGGTAGCGTTCAATCAAGGTTTCGGTGTTGCGCAGCACATGCGCTTTACAGACCTGGTGCTGCACGCCCACCTCATCGGCTACGGTTTTGAAGCCATCGGCATCATCGGTCACCAACACCTGGGCTCCCACACTCGTGGCAATTGGCTCAATCCACTCGCTTCCGCGCCTTGCTATCTTCCGCAGACAACTGATCGATGGTTAAGGCCAGCCCACTGATCGGATCGACCGTGATGCCCAGGGGGAGCCACTCCCCTTTGCATTTGACGCTGGTCCGATCGCCTCCTAATGCGGGCGGGCGCACACCTGCAAACACCTGATCCCGCTTGAGTCCAGGCACACGCCGGGCCGCCTCTTGTACCGCATCGTAGATGCGACTCTTGCACAGATACACCCCAAGGGCTTCTAACGCCAAGGAGGTCGCCCCATAACTTAACCCCAGCAGATACAGCATCACCGCCAGCCCTTTGACTCGTTGCGAGGTCTGGGCATGAGTCGTTCCCTCGGGATAGACTCGGAAGGTGCGTTTGCACTTCAAACACTGAGAGCGATGCACCTGCAC
>CATPCK010000345.1 GCA_955652655.1 uncultured Ktedonobacteraceae bacterium
ACTGCAGGTGTGATACAGGCATTACGCCTGGCGATGTAGAAAGGTTGTTCATGGAGCCACTTGATACAGACATGGAAGATACTATGCGTGAACCGCGTCGAGCATCTTCTGGTTCACGGCTAAATGCATTATTGGTTCTCCCATCGCTTGGAATACTCCTGATGCTGTTCTTTATTGCTGCGGCCGTCTTCCAATTCGATATTTCGGGGCTGGTAGACCCAGTGATGGGCCTGATGACGCTATTCTTTATCGTGCTGGTGGTAATGCTGTTCTGGGCATTGGCACCGCGCGCAAACAAAGCATAGCTGTTTTTGCTGATAATATAGGCCGGTAGATATGAATATTCTACCGGCCTATATTATTTGTCTCCATCCTTGTGCATCAACTTCCATAGCAAGTTTCTCTCCCCACATTACTCGCGCTAACAACTCAGTGGATTCCACCAGTCGTGGCCCAGAACGGTTGAGATACTGGTTGCCATCTATGGCATAAACTCGCCCTACCTGTACTGCTTGTAGCGATTGCCACAGGGGATGCTTCTGCAACAAGGGGAGATCTATCATCGTGCGTTCGATGGCAAAACCGCAGGGTGAGAGGACCAGGATGTCTGGGTCAGCCTGGCGCAGCTCTTCCCAACTGAGCCAGGGTGAATGCAATCCAATTTCACCGAAGATGTGTTCACCGCCTGCAAACGCCACGAGTTCAGGTGTCCAGTTCCCTGCACCCATCAATGGATCGAGCCACTCTAGAACAGCCACGCGAGGCCTGGTTCCGAAGCTGGAAGTAGCATTATGCACCTGCTCCAATCTCTTCTTATAGCCATTGACTAGCCGTTCGGCTTGTCTGAGGTTTCCCAGCGCCTGGCCAACGCGCAAAACATCATTCCAAACGTCACTCAGCCGATAGGGGGACAACGAAATGATGCGAGGTCGAAGCCCCGTCAACTGTTGAACGGCTTGCATGACATCACGTTCGCTTACAGCACAGACTTCGCATTGTGTTTGGGTAAAAATTATGTCTGGCCGCAAAGCTTGCAGCTGGTCTACATCGATCGCGTAGATACTGAGAGCTTTGAGGGCAGCGTTTTCTGCCGCGGATGATGCGTGTGCGAGCTGCTTGATTTGTTCATCGATCTGAGCACTACTACCTTCAGTATCGATCTGCACCTTACTGACCACAGGTAACGAGCGTACCTGGGGAGGAAAATCACACTCGTGAGAGCGTCCCACTAATTGGTCCAGGCAGCCCAGTTCATAGATCATCTCTGTCGCACTCGCGAGTAAAGAAACGATTCTCATGCCTGTACCTTTCACCATATGCTTGTGGATTTATGCAATAGAGAATATCAGTGTATCACATCCTGGATTGTGGGTATTTCCCTCGCGATTCGTTTGTACCACAGTTGGCCTGGGAATGCTCATCTTCGCCTTTGGTGTAGGTCCTTCCGTCGAGGTTGATTTCTGGCTGACCAAAAAGCTGTCTTTTATCCCGGGGCCATCACTCGTAGCCGCTCGCTTGCCAGGCGGACATGCATCGGCGTCTGACCTCGCACCTCTCCATCCAATGTCACATCCTGTGGATCAGCCTCTGTCGTGATAGTGATACCTTGAGCCTGTAAATGATGAATACCTGGGATACGACTTAAATCGGCGGGATTGTGCGCAAATGAGGAAGAGCCTTCATATGATTCAGGAGCTATAGACTGTTTTTGCAGATCAAAAAATTGTGCAAGCTTTGTGCTAAGCTTCCTCGTTACTACCTCCTCAATCACCACGACATCCAGCAGCCTATCATTCACTTGTGCGCCTGGAATGGATAGATGCCATGCTCCGCCAAATATGGGGGCGTTGATCACGGTAACCTGGAGGGCGCGACAGCGTAGCGTAGTTTGATTCATGCTCGTTGATGGTTCTGCTGCGCCTTGTTGCTGCGAAAATTGTTTTGTTTGTGGTAGTGCCAGTCCAGTAAAGTGAATTTCAACGTCAAGTGATTGGTGATTTCTCAGTACCTCCAGAGCTGCTAATGAATAGGTGAATCGCCCGTAACGCTGGCGTGTCACAACATTGGTGGCCAGGCGGGCGAACTGCACATTGAGACCGGCAATCAAGGCGTGGACAAAATACCCGTGCTTTTGCGAGGGAATATGTGAAAGTACGGGACCTTCGGGCGATGGATTCGTGAGATGTGGGGCCTGTTCTGCTGGTTGCGCTGCACCTATATCAATTTCCAGTTCTTTACCAGATATAAAGAGCTGAGCTGCTTGTGCGATATCTAGAGGCATATTTAAAGAGCGAGCTATATCGTTAGCCGTGCCAAGCGGCAGTATCCCGAGAGGTAGGCCACTCTCAGCAATATGGGCGACGACTCCTCCTACCAATCCGTCGCCACCCGCCGCTATCGCGATATCAATACCTTTTGCTCGCCATGATGCTCCCTGTGCGGGTAAGCCATCAAGTTCTGCGATCGAGATAACCTGGGAGATATAAACCCCGGCTTCTTGAGTATGTGTCAGCGCTTGTGAAAGAAGTGCTGATCTTCCCGAGTGCGGGCTATGGACAACAATTGCGTTGACAGGTTTCGCCAATCTTTTTTCCCTCCAAGGTTTTCCATAGACTCTTCGTTCTTACATCTTACTACACTCGAGCCTTGAGAAAAAGCTTGTTACAACAGCAAGCTGGCATAGCTTCAACATCGAGGAAAGTAACGCCATCTTCACTTTATGGAGGTTAGCCTGTCTGCTTGAAATCAGGTCACAGAGTGTAATCTGCCATCTTTCACATCATAAATGAAACCGCTAATCGCTATGTGCTGTGGAATAAGTGGTGACTCTCTAAGG
>CATPCK010000346.1 GCA_955652655.1 uncultured Ktedonobacteraceae bacterium
AAGATACTGTACAAAAAGAGAAATATGCTCTTAATCAGAGCGATAAGTATGGAGCATAGTATAGCATACGGGAGGGATTGTGAAAATATGCGTGTCAAAACGTCCCAAATTGTGCTAGAATAAGAGTAGTAACAAAGTGTGCACATTAATCTTTCTGTATAAGATGAGCATACGCTGCTAGGGGAGCCGATTGGCTGAGAGGTAGACGCAATGGGCGTGCTGCTGACCCTATGAACCTGATCTGGATAATACCAGCGGAGGGAAGCGGCAAACGGTCTGTCCAATAGTATTCTAGTGAGTAGTACCTACAAGACCGCAATCCTCCATATCAGGATTGCGGTTTTTTTTGTGTTTGCTCAAAACGGAATTGGAATCTATCTGGAGGTGAGGAATATGGAACCTCCCAAACTATTGGTACAGGGAGTCTCTAAGATCTTTCGCGATGGACGACAAACCCTGGATACCCTTGCATCGATTGACCTGGTCGTCAATAACGGTGAATTTGTGACGGTTATCGGGCCAAGTGGTTGTGGCAAGAGTACACTTTTTAATATCGTTGCCGGTGTGGATCAGCCCAGCGGAGGTATAGTCGCCATCGATGGTGATACTCAAGGTGCGCGTGCTGGGAAAGCTGCCTATATGCCTCAACAGCCACTTCTCTTGCCATGGCGCACCGTCGTTGAGAATGTCATGTTGGGGTTGGATGTGCGTCGTGTCCCGCGCAAAAAAGCAGAATTCCAGGCTTACGAACTGCTCAAACGTTTCGGACTGGCTGATTTTGCCCAACATTATCCGGCGACGCTCTCGGGTGGAATGCGGCAGCGGGTGGCGCTGCTCCGCACAGTGCTGTTCAACTCCTCATTTTTATTACTGGATGAACCATTCGGGGCGCTAGATGCGCTTACCCGGCTCTCGCTCCAGATGTGGTTGCTCGACGTCTGGCAGACCTTTCATTCAAGCGTCCTCTTTATCACTCATGATGTGCGTGAGGCAATCTTGCTGTCTGATCGTATCTACGTGCTCAGCTCGCGCCCGGCAAGGGTGTTGCGTGTTGTCGAAGTCGAGTTATCCCGCCCCCGTCGTTCGGAGCAACTGGCATTGGCACAGGCCGTGCAGTTGGAGCAGGAGCTCACCGCGCTTTTGATGAAGGAACAACAGCTATGAAATTACGTTGGTTGGCCGGTTATGGGCCGGCATTTGTGTTAGGTGTGACGATATTGGCGTTTTGGGAACTGTACGTGCGTTCTGGACAGATCAGTGCAGAAGTCTTGCCTACACCAACTGCCATTGTCCAGGCTTTGATTGATCACTGGGATGTGATCTCCGTACACACGCTGCAGACTCTTTTAGAGACGGTGCTGGGTATGGCTGCGGCGACGGTTTTTGGCCTGCTCCTCGCGATAACGCTTGAAATCTCACGGTGGTCGCGACGAGCCATCTATCCAGTCCTGGTGATTTCGCAGACGATCCCAATCATTGCCCTGGCGCCCTTGTTGCTCCTCTGGTTCGGTATTGACCTGGGCCCAAAGGTCTTTGTTGTCGCACTTTACTGTTTCTTTCCTATAGCCGTTGCCTGCGCTGATGGCCTGGCCGATGCTGAGCCAGAACTGATCAACCTCTTAAGAAGTATGCGCGCGTCGCGCTGGCAGATTCTCTGGCTTGTGCGTTTGCCGGGAGCGATGCCATCGTTTTTCTCTGGCCTGCGCATTGCCGCGACATATGGCGTGACAGGTGCAATCTTTGGGGAATATGTGGGCGCGTATCAGGGTCTGGGTATCTACATGCAACTCTCGTTCAACTCTCATGCGATCGTGCTGGTTTTCGCGGCAATTCTCGTCACCGCGGTGCTCAGCCTCCTGCTTTTTGGCCTTGTATCTTTGATCGAGCGCATTGCTTTACCCTGGTATCACGGGTCTGCGATCCATAGGCTCTGAGCTCATATTCTTTCACCGGGCAACCCACACGTTGCCCAATTCATAGAGAAAGGAAGCTATCATGAATACTCGTTTTCGTCTCCTCGCAAGTATAGGCATACCCCTGTTACTGATTGTTCTTGTTGTAGGCGCTTTCCTGTGGCAGCAACGTGCTGCTGGTACGGCTGCAGGTCCGCGTGGTACACAAAAGATGACGATGATGAAACTTGCCCTGGATTGGACGCCGAACACAAACCACACAGGTATCTATGTGGCCCTTAAAAAGGGTTGGTACCGCGATGAGGGTATCAATCTCCAACTATTACCCTATTCGGCCAATGTCTCGCCAGATGTGCTGGTGAGTAGTGGGAAGGCCGATGTGGGCATTAGTTCGACGGAAGGAATTGTAGCTGATGCTGCTGTAGGCCAGCCAGTGGTCTCGATTTCCGCAATAATTCAACATAACACTTCCGCGCTGGTTACCCTGGAGAACTCGGGTATAACGCGACCAGGAGACCTGAGCGGCAAAGTGTATGGGGGGTTTGGCGCACCCTATGAATCAGCGGTAGTGGGTGAGATCATCAAGCAGGATGGTGGAACAGGTCAATTTAAGAATGTGACGCTGAATGTCGACGCGATGCAAGCGCTGGAGTCGCGCCGCATCGATTTCGTGTGGGTGTTCGAGGGGTGGGAAATTATCCAGGCGCAGCGTGCAGGCGTTAAATTACATGTTTTTCCTATCACAAGCTACGGCGTCGCCGATTACTATACGCCCAATATTATCACCAGCCCCAATGAGATCAAACAGAAGCCGGATCTATTGCGCAGCTTTATGGCTGCGACCGCGAAGGGATATGAATACGCTCGAACGCATGCACAAGATTCAGCCCAGATGTTGCTGAGCGCTAATCCACAAGGCACATTCCCAGATCCAGGCCTGGTGTTTGCCAGTCAGGCGTTTCTCAGCCCGCGCTATGCCGACCGGGGTCGGAAATGGGGCTGGCAGGATGCTGCCGCCTGGCACGGTTATCCACAATTTATTATCAACTCTAATGGTATAGATGATGCAGCGGGTCACCCCATCCATTCCATGGATTTTAACCGCCTGTACACCAATCAGTTTCTAGCATGATGCCATATTTGTGTGGTTGCGGGAATGGCAACCACCGGCAACCATTCCCGCAACCACCGGCTGCCACTCCCACAACCACCGGCTGCCATTCCCGCAGCCACACAAGAAACAATAC
>CATPCK010000347.1 GCA_955652655.1 uncultured Ktedonobacteraceae bacterium
AACGTTGTTTCCCAGATAGCGGCGAAAAAGAGGAGCAAACTCGTTGTACGCTGCTTGTACAATGGGTGTTGAGACTCCTGGATCCCCTGCGTACACCGCAATCTCATCGCTTTCCGGAGTTGCGCGCAGCGTACTGCGTAATCCAGCAGTCGTCATCACGCTGGAGAGCAGTGGAATGGTACAGACAATCACCACAGCGGCTATCATGCCGAGTGCGATGAACAGGAGCAAGAACCATGTTCGTCGCACTCGCCACGCTGCTAATGTGACCATAGGCCACAACACGGAATGCCCTGCGCCGCGTTGTTGTTGGGATAGAACTCCGGACATATGCTTCTCTTTTCTCGTGATGGGGCTCCTTCCTCGTACTACAAAGCAGTTGTATTTTATCCCATAACAACGCTTCTCACTACTGCCACGCGGCTCCTACAAGTGTGAAACCTGTTCAAATTCTAATATATTTCTTCTATCCCTGCCACCAGGCACGCCAATATAATGACTTTTAACGAAATAATCCATACACAGTAGGTGCCGATTTATCGCGTACAAGGCCGATTTATCGGCCCTGACAGGGGTGTGGGTATAGCCCTGAAGGTGTGTAGCGCTATTTTGTCCTGCGATCTCCGTCCCACGTCTCGTCAAATTGTCTCCACGCCGCGAGAGGTGAGAGGCTATTCCACGGGATGGAGTCGCCAGTCACGGCAGTGACCATAGCTTTCGTAAAAAATGAGGGCTGCATCTAGCAGCCCTCTTCCACTAATTCGTATACTCATCACCTTGCCCAATCACCCAGGTTTTATCGAATTGGCCTCACACCTGCGTGGATGTGAGGCTGTCCCACTGAATAACATCCGCCTTTTTTTTTGTGATGGTGGCTTTTGCAACGTCCTGTCCGCTTCCACTCGCGTCTGTCCCCGCAATCGAAATAGTCACGATGTGTATGCCAGCAACTCCTACCAGCCAAACATGCTGCTCCTCTGTGATGATAAGCTCATCCTCGCCCTCGTATCCTGGCACACTGAGGCGTACCCAACAAACTGGCGGGTGAACAGCTTCGACACGTCCGTGCCAGAGGCGCTCCGCATTGGTTGGACGCTCTTAGGGGCGCAAGCGATACGCAATAACTACCCCTACTTGGACTCGTGCTGTACCCATTTTTTGTACTCCCTGCCTCTTAGGTATGATGAAATATCATATGATTTTTAGCATACCTATTTTATCATATCTCAATTCTAACATGCTTTTTCACTAGCTACAAAAGTCACGCGCTGCTACGTATAATGGTGCTAAAAATACGGGGGTAGAGATGGTACGCCTGCGGGTCAAGGAACTAGCGAAGGAGCGTGGTATCAGTCTGTCACGGCTGTCAAGGATTTCTGACGTGAGTTATAAAGTTGTCCAGCGGATGTGGAGAAATCCCGAAGAAGGGTTTAATACGAAGACGCTTGAGCGTATCGCTAACGCTTTACATGTGGAGATAGGAGATTTGTTTGAACATGTGCCTGACGAATAGAAGAGGGCTTCAACGTACTGACAGACGAAGAGCTAAAGCGTTGGTCAGGTCTGTCTTACAGTGTTCCAGTGGAGGATGACAATGATTTTATTCTGGCAGGAGAACCTGCCACGCTTGTCTCGACGAAGTTAGACCTCGCACCCACATGTCCGACAGAAGGTAGCTTGTCTTGACTAAGGGAAGCATGTATACTCTTCCCTGAAAGAAACCTATACCATCGAATAATGAAGGAGCGCTGCGTTTGAGGAGAAGTAAAGCCCCATTTTATTCGTATGTGCTCTTTGGTATGGTAGTAACCCTGGCTCTATTGATCACCTTTCGTCTCATTGTACCTGCGGGTCTCGCCATTATAATTCTGAACCCGGCTCCGCAGGTCATTCCCAGTTTGCGTGAATGGCAGGGGAGTGCGGGCTCCTTTATGATTACTTCAACTTCTCGTATTGTGGTAGATCCCCTGTATGCTGCACAGCTTGAGGATACGTCGCGTGTTTTTGAAAACGATCTATTTGAGGTGACGGGTCATCCTCTCCCCATTGTGACCACGAATTCCCCGGCACCAGGTGATTTTTACCTCACGTTAAAAATTACAGATCATCTTATCGGCAACGAAGGATATCATTTTGATGTAGGGGATGTCCTGGCTATCAGAGCGAATACCAGCACTGGCGCCTTCTATGGTACACGAACCGTTTTGCAAATCTTGTTGCAGGACCCTGGTAGACTGCATATTGCCAAAGGAATTGCCATAGATTATCCGAAATATAGAGAGCGTGGCTTCATGCTTGATGTAGGACGCAAGTTTTTCTCCATTGGTTCCCTTGAAAACTATATAAAGATGATGGCCTGGTATAAAATGAATGATTTTCATCTGCATCTAAACGATAATGAAATCGGTGCTGGTTATAGTCCAGATTGGATGCACAAGTACGCGGCTTTCCGTCTCAATAGCGATCGCTTCAAGGGACTGGCCGCCAAAGATGGCTCCTATACCAGGCAAGATATACGCGAATTGCAGGATGTTGCGCGGCAATATGCCGTCACGATTACGCCCGAAATAGACACACCGGCGCATGCCCTGGCTTTCACACAATATCGTCCAGACCTTGCCAGTCAGAAATACTCGAAGGAGTTTCTTGACCTGGGAAATCCCAACACATACACCTTTATGAATGCCATCTGGAACGAGTTCCTGCCGTGGTTTGATACAAAACAGGTGAATATAGGAGAAGATGAATACGCCCTGAGCGACGCGGACAAATACAGGCAATTTATTAACATCAACAATGCCTATCTCAAACACAAAGGGAAGACGGCACAAATGTGGGGCAGCCTGACGAAGATGAAGAGCAATGTGAAAGTTGATACCGATATTGTTACCGATGTATGGAATAATCAATGGGCCAACCCGGTTGATATGGTGAAGCAGGGATTTCAGATCATCAACGCGAATGATAAACTCCTCTATATCGTTCCCAGGGCCGGATACTACCACGACTATCTAGATACCCAACTGCTGTACGAGAAATGGGAACCGTACATCTTCGACCTTTCCAATCCAGCGCTGAATCTGAGCCCCAACGATCCCCATCTATTAGGTGGCATGTTCGCGGAATGGAATGACAAACTCGGCAGCGTCGTCAGTGATGCCGATGTGTATAACAGGGTCAAGCCTGCCATGCAGGCGCTGGGCAACAAAATGTGGTGCGGCACAACGACAGACATGACCTACGATCAGTTCCAGCAATTGGCCACGATCATCGGAGACGCCCCTGGCACAAGTCCCCCTTAAGTAAAGAATGGAGAATAGACATTCTTCATATTTGACACAAAATAATCGGCTATAGCGTGACAGAATAGTAGGATTATCGTAGAACTAGCAAGCGAGAAAACCCCCGTGCCAACAATTAGGATGTCACAGATTAACTCCTCACAAGACAACACGTCTTGTGGGGAAGAAATAGTCAACCCGGCTGAAGTTGCCAAATCCGCTGGCCTGCGCTACGTCAGCGATACAAGACCCGGCATCAGGCGCAAGCGTGTTGGGAAAAACTTCAGCTACATCGGCCTCGATGGAAAGCCGATCCATGACCAGCAAGTCCTGCGGCGTATTCGCTCGTTGGGTATCCCTCCCGCCTGGACCAATGTATGGATCTGCCCAAAACCCAATGGACATATCCAGGCGACTGGACGCGACGCCAAAGGGCGCAAACAATATCGCTACCATCCTCACTGGCGCGAAGTGCGCGACGAGACAAAATATAACCGCATTATCGCCTTCGGTGAAGCGCTTCCCACCATTCGTGCCCGTATCAACCATGACTTGAAGCTGAATGGTCTCCCTCGTGAAAAAGTCCTTGCCGCCGTCGTCTGGCTGCTCGACACAACCGCTATACGCGTTGGCAACGAGGAGTATGCAAAAGAGAACGGCTCGTTCGGTCTGACGACACTGCGCAACCGGCATGTCGATATCTCTGGCTCAAAAATATACTTCCATTTTCGCGGCAAAGGCGGCAAGGAGCACACCGTCTCTGTGCAGAATCGCCAGCTTGCCAGGATTGTGAAACGCTGCCAGGACCTTCCTGGCCATGAGCTTTTTGAATATATCGACGACAATGGACAGCTCTCCACCGTCGAATCTGCCGATGTGAACGAGTACTTGCGCCAGGTCTCCGGCAGCGACTTCACCGCCAAAGACTTCCGTACCTGGGCTGGTACCGCCTTTGCCATGGATGCCCTCAAGGGGTTGGGTGAAGCTGAAAATCAAACAAAGGCGAAGAAAAATATTGGGCAGGCGATCGAGGTTGCTGCGGAGCATTTAGGTAACACCAAAACCATCTGCCGCAAATGCTATGTACATCCAGCCGTAATCGATTCCTATCTCGAAGGGTCACTGCTCACAAGTTTGAGCCGGCAAGATGATGAGCAAGCAGCAGATACAGCTGGTTTACGCCCAGAGGAAGCGCATGTACTCCAATTCCTCAAGCAACAACAAGCAGAAAACCACTAACGTGTAAAAATAATAAAGAGTGTCTACAGGAGATTCGGGAGGAAGACATGCCAGACCATGCATACGATCTGCTCGTCATCGGCGCAGGGGCTGCCGGTAGCACCGCCGCTACAACCGCTGCAGGGGACGGAAAGCGAGTCGCCCTCATAGAGCGTGATAAGATCGGCGGCACCTGCCTCAATTATGGTTGTGACCCGACCAAAACACTCATCTATATTGCAGATTTATTGTACAAAGCTCATCATGCAGAGCGCTTTGGCTTGCGCATAAGCGAGGCCAGTTTTGACTGGCCATCAGTGCTGTCATGGGTTCAGCAAGTGCAAAATCAAATTCGTGGTGGCACCTCTGAGGAGGCTGCTGCTGCGTTATCGCAAAAGGGTATTGAAGTATTGATAGGCGAGGCGGCCTTTCTCTCTCCACATGAGCTATCTATTGCAGGAAAATCAGTCTCTGCCTCGCGGATCATTATCGCCGCCGGGGACGAGAACATTGTTCCGCCTATTGAAGGGCTGGACGACGTTGGCTATATCACCAATGTACAGGCGATTTCTTTGCCCACCCTACCACGTCGCTTAGCTATTCTTGGAGGCGGAGCGATCGGCATGGAATTTGCCCAGTTGTTTCACCGTTTCGGCGTAGAGGTCACAGTAATGGAGCGCGGCCAGACGTTACTGGACAAGGAAGACCGCGAGCTGGCTGATACGCTCTGTAAGCTATTAACAGACGAAGGGGTGCGCCTGGAAACCAACGTTGAACTGCGGCGAGCACAACACGTCTCCTCCGGCAAATGCCTGACAATACGCTGTGGCGAACGTGAAGAAGAACAACTGGTGGTTGACGAAATTCTGCTCGCCATAGGGCGCCGCCCCTCACTAGCCTCGCTGCACCTTGAAAGAGCTGGCATTAAAATTTCCAAAAAAGGTATCGAAGTCGATGCCACGCTGCGCACCAGCCAGCCACATATCTGGGCTGCGGGTGATGTCACGGGCGCATTACAGTTCACACACGTTGCCTATGAACAGGGTAAACTGGCAGCTCAGAATGCCTTCGCGTCAGATCCCCGCCGTTTTGAAGGCTACGTTATACCCTGGGTTACCTATACAAAACCCGCCCTTAGCCATGTGGGGAAAACGGAAGAACAGGTGCGACAGGAGGGTGCGGATTACCGCGTAGCCCGCATGTTTTTTAATGATGTCGAACGTTCCGTCGCTGAAGGGAAAACTGGAGGATTGGTCAAATTACTGGTCGATAAGCAGGGTATGATCCTTGGAGGTCATATTCTCGCGGAGGAAGCGGGTGACCTGCTTGCCCCCATCATCCTGGCTATGCAAACAGGGGCAACCGTCGCAACCCTTGCGGCAACTATCATGCCATACCCAAACATGGTAGAGGGAGTGCGCTGGGCAGCTGATAAAGCCTGATGAATATATACAGGCATCATTTTTGGCATAGACTACAAAAATATCAATATGAATAATTGCTTGGGTACGCGCATTCTTATTGCTCCTACAACTTGCCAAATTACTATACAGTGCCTATAATGAAGAGGCAATTAAGCATTATTTGAGGTGTGTGGTGCAAGACGTCTACTTGGCCCTTCCGGTTGGAACCGTCATACGGGATCGCTATGTCATAGAAGGCCTTCTGGGGAAGGGAGGCTATGGTTCTGTCTATCTTGTCAAAGATAAACGAGTGAGAGGCAACCTTTTTGCCCTCAAAGAGCTCATCGACCCCAGCAAACAGGAGCGTGATCGCTTCACCTTCGAGTGCGAAGTACTCAGACGGCTTGACCACCCCTCGTTACCTCGTGTCTACCGGACATTCAGTAATGACGCTGACTTACGTGCGTATATGCTCATGGACTTCATCGATGGGCCAAACCTGGAAGCGCTTCGCAAACAACAGCCTGGCGATCGCTTTCCCCTCTCACAAGCATTGATAATTATGAAGCCCATCATGGATGCCGTCTCGTATCTCCATAGTCAACAGCCGCCAATCATTCACCGTGACATCAAACCTGCTAACATCATTGTGCCCACCACTGGTGACGAGGCCATGCTGGTTGATTTTGGTATTGCAAAGGAATACGAGCCAGACTCCACGACTACCACCATTCGTCGCTGCTCTCCGGGCTATGGTGCCCCCGAACAGTACAGCAGCGGGACGAACAATCGCACCGATATCTACGGCCTTGGTGCCACCTTCTATGCCCTTCTCAGCGGTATCATTCCCGCCGATGCTTTCTATCGCATGATCCAGATAGGTAGTAAAGAATCTGATACGCTTGAGCCGCTGACCACCCTGGTGACGGATCTTCCAACCTCAGTTGCCGACGCCATCCATCGCGCCATGTCTATTAATTTTCATGACCGTTTCGCCTCGGTTGAGGAGTTCTGGCAGGCTTTGCATGTCCCCGCGGAGGAACTATAGAAGCAAGGCACCTCGCGCGAAGTAGTTACCTTGTCAGCAACCGCCGCTCCCTCGTCAATCGAGCCTGAACAGGAAGAGCAGGAGGAATCGCCTGCATCCGGGCCACTGATTGTAGCCTCTTCAACTGAATCCAATGATGGCGTGCCAGGTGCTGAAGATGTGACGACTGTAATCAATGATGGAGTATCAAGTGCGGATGATGTGACGACTGTAGCCGAACAGAAATCGCCTGCAATACAGCCTCCTGCCCGGCCTCCGCAGAGGCAAACGACTGCTCCTCAACCGGCAGGAGCCGGGTTACCTCTTTCGCGTACCAGGAAATGGAGCGTCGGTGCAACCTTTATTGTGCTCATTTTGCTCATTGGGGGAAGTATTGCGGCCGCCTTCGGTATCCAC
>CATPCK010000348.1 GCA_955652655.1 uncultured Ktedonobacteraceae bacterium
CCTGACGATATGAGTGCCGTCGTTATGACCTGCCGCTTCTAATACTGTGAAACACCCCTTTTTTGCTTTCCCAAATGTACCACTTCATATCATCCGTTTGCATATCCAGCTTTCCGGTATGCTACACTCCTAAAAGGTGCAAGGGCGGCGATCCCTGCGAGGGCGTGCGAGTCTCTGACCCATCGTGTCCCCGCGCTAATCTCCCCCTTAAATGTGCCACCGAAGGCGGTAATGGGAAAAGAACTGAATAGTTACCATTACTTGTGTAAATATACATGAGGAGGAGTTTCGTTCTTGTGGCTAAAAGATTCCAGTTTCTCATAGGACTACTCATCATAGTCTTACTCGCTGGATGTGGCTCTCAAAAAAACGCTCAGAATACACAGTCGCAACCTCTCATCAGCGATAGCGTACATAGTGTACAAGAGCGAAGGCCGACTCCGACTCCACAACTTTCGATTCTTCCACATGTAACGACTCCGACTCCAACACTAACACCTACATCTACGAAGGCTCCGTCAAATCCCCCCCTTTCACTTCCCAATAATATCCCAGGCTCAGGCTCATCTCCTTATGGGCCACCGCCACCACTGTCAACAGAAGAGGTTCAACTGACTCAGCAGCTTTTTGCGCTGATCAATCACGACCGCGCAGTTCGTGGCCTTTACGCCTTTGTCTGGAATACGACCCTTGCCGGAGGCGCGCGACTGCACAGCTGGAATATGAATCACTGCGGCTTCAGCCACACTTGCCCCGATGGGCTCAATCAATGTACCCGCATCGCTAATGAAGGCTTCGCCGGCTTTACAGACTGCGGCGAGAATATCGGCCTTGCCGGACCCTATCCGACGGCATGGGCTGGTGTCCAAAGCGTCCAGGAAAGTATGATGAACGAGGGACCAACAGGCTGGCACTTCATTCACCTGACCAGCACCACGCTCCACCGTATCGGTGTGGGGATCTTTGTGGATTCCAGGGGCTGGGTCTGGTTCACCGAGGATATGGTGAGCTGAAACCTGAGAGAAAAGCGAAGGCACATGATTTGGAAGGATCAGCCAATCACAGGGTATGCGTACGATGGTTGCGCGGTGAGAACCAGGACGAGCGAAGCGATGTCCTAGGAGCGTAGGGACCCGATTGATCGCGTCCCGTGGGGTGGAACGGTGGGGTCGAACACCACAGGGTCTACTCATGCCCCTCCAGCCACAGGCCCATTTGACCAGCTAACTGCAGTAGCATACAATGTGGCGAGACGAACAGTTTTTCTGAGAGTTCGTCGAAACGACAACTGCATTGGTTCTCGCCGCATGGTCAGTGAAGATGGAGTACTGCGCGATGATCCCTCACGACAATTTTACACCGCATGGCTACCTGGATAATCCCTTTCATAGCTGGAAACTCAATCCCAGTGGTGTGCTCCGTTCTCTTGCTCCATTGGGCATGGGCTGGCATGTACCAAATCTGAGTACGTATGTCCGCAACCAGTTTCAATATACGGCTCACCTCACCATTGGCCTCAAGGTTGGGAAACTCGTTCTGATCACACCTGAAGATTTCAAGCACCACAGGTGCACAATCACCAGCCACCTGCATACAAAGAGCCGCTTCGCGTACACCTGTACAGTGCCTCAGTATCAGTTGACGCTCACAGCACGTTATTTTCTCATCCAGGAGCACGCCCTCGGCTGTATCCTCTCCCTCTCAACCACTTTTTCGCAACCATTGTCCGTGAGCTGCTATCTCCTCCATGTGCATACCCATAATCCTTACACCAGTCGGCTCTGGGAGCACGGTCTCTATGCCTGCAATGGACCTCAGCACGGCTCTGCGATATTGGGTATTGCCAGCGAGGGAGATGCCTTTGTCCATGGCGCACGTTCCGCTGATGCCTTCCCGGTAACCTTTGATGATATGGACTATCTTGTATCGCTTGATGATGCTTCGGCCTGGGCTCATGGCGTCAAACTTGCCCCTCTTCATATTACACAGAGGCAAACCGACACCGGTTGGCAGGTACGTACGGTCATCTTGCCTTGCCGCGTGACTCTAGGAGGCAATACGGAACCATACGGGAGGACTATCAATGTGGTGCTGGCACGCGGTGTTTCGCAAGATCAAGCGATGCAACACTGGGAAGATGGCATTGAAGAGATTGCACGTGCCGGGGCAGAACACCAGGCCGATGACGAAGCGTTCTGGGAGCGCGCACCACAACTCACTGGCGATTGGCCTGAACACTGGCGGCGCGGCCTGGTCTATGACCTTGAAACGCTTCGTATGACTATACGCCCATCAATTGGCATCATTCCCCAACCATGGGATGGTATGCAAATCCAGTGCTGTTAGTTGATCTTTGACAATGCCGTATGGCGACTTGACCTGGTTCCACGCCGTACTCTTGCATACATTGATAGTCATTCCAACCGATATGTCCCTCCAACGGTCCCTCCATCTCAAGCGGCTTTAAACCCATTTTCCAGGACCGATGACGCAGCGCTGACCATGAACGGTCAGGAAACTCTTGCAGCAGTTCGAGTGGTGTCATCGTCGCATACGCCACTCTAAAACGCTCGGTTTCCTCATCTGTCCATCGTCGAGCAGACATGGCAGCCCGTAACCAGAAGGCCTGTTCTGCTTCCCATTCAGGATGCCGCCAATAAACTGTCAAGCACAGCACGCGGGGAGTAAGCAATTCCAGAGTCACGCTTACGGAAAAGACCTCTGCTAGAGCGTCGGTCAAGAAACGGAAAGGACGAGTTTGACAGAAAAAGCTGGGGGTGGTTAGCTCAAGAAAAGTGATCAAGAAAGAAATGGATCAGGAGGAAGAAGATGCAACCATCCCCTTGGCAGCCACCAGTAGAGTTATCAGAGCAAGAAGAGCCTATCATGAAAAAGATTCGGAAGGCCACTGTTGTTTGAATCAATTCCGTTCGCTTCTCTGACTTATATCTTTTCCAAAATTGGCTTGTAGAGCCATCTTAAGAGACGAAGCAGAGAAAATTCTGACACATAACATTTCCGTGCCTGTATTGCATCTTTTCTCTTTTTACCATTCTTGGCGAGAAAGGCAACACAGAGTGTTTTTTGACGAATAACTTTTCGCTCTCGCCCAGGAGGTAGCTTGAGAAGCGGCATGGCCTAGAGGTGGTATCCTCACGAAAAGATACCACGTATCATATAATGAAAGGAATGAAAGTTATACGGGAATGGAATGGCAGAGTCTTGGGCAACCAGTTCTCTTGTCTCTTGAGAGCGAGAGTAAGCTCTTCGATTGATCCTCAACCAACTCATCTGTTCCATGCTAGACAAGCGGAGTTGTCGAGCGGCCTGGAACTCTGAATGGGGTGAGAGGACTCTTGCCTGCACCACCTACAAAAAGGAAGTCCTTTAGCCACATGAAAGATCTCTCAACCAGATTTGCACGCCTCTCCATCGGATTGTCCTTCTACAGTTTTGCTCTTGTTGGCTTGAGCGTCGGTGTAGGCGGCGTCATTCTCAAAAGTCTGAGCACGTCTTATCATGTGGGTGATGCCGTGCTGGGCAGCTTGTTTTTTGTCTTATACTTGAGCTATTCCCTCTCCTCTTTTTTCTGCGGCCCGCTGGCTCAACGATTGAGCTTGCGCTGGCTCCTGGTATTAGGCACAACCCTCTTTCTTTTCGGGATGGTGGGCTTTATTCTTGAAGTGCCTTTCGCGCTGCTGGAGATTTCCTACGTCTGTATGGGCCTGGGCACTGGCATGATTGAGACAGGCTTCAATATCTTTACCAGTGCGCTTCCTCGGCGCACATCGCTCCTCAACTATTTGCATGCCTTCTTTGGGGTGGGCACCATCTTTGGCCCGCTGCTGGCGACAGGCATTCTCACCCTGCTTTGGGGTTGGAACATGATCTATGTGGTGCTGGCCATCCTGATCCTGCTGCAACTCGGCGGCATTGTGCTCTTCTTGCGTGTCCCTGTCGTTGAAAAAGACCCCTCTCTAGAGCAGGCTCCGACTCAACGCACTGCCTTTGGGGAAGCGCTCACTCAGCCTCTGATCTGGCTTACAGCGATTTTTCTGCTGGTGTATTCAGGCGTGGAAGTCTGCGCCAGCAGTTGGGGGTACACCTATCTGGTGGATAACCAGGCGCTCGGGCCTCTGGCGGCAGGCTGGGTTGTCAGTGGCTTTGGCATTGGCCTGACCCTGGGCCGCTTCCTGATCCAACCGATGGCTGAACGCAAGGGGGTCAGCGTGACCGCACTCATGTACACGTTGATCGGAGGTGCGATTTTGAGCCTGCTGATAACCTGGCTGATGCCGTTTGGCATTCTGGCTGGTATTGGCTTCTGTCTCCTCGGCCTCAGCTTAGCCCCCATTTATCCACTGACCGTCGCTCTTGTACCCAAACTCGTGCCAGAGCGCCTCGTACCCAGCGCAATAGGTGTGCTGGTGAGTGTGAGCATCAGCGGTCTCTCTGTCTTGCCCTGGCTAGCGGGAGTTCTGGCTCAGTTTCAAGGCATCTGGACGCTCATGCCTTATCTGCTTCTCCTCGTCCTCATTCTTCTTGCCTTCTGGAGCTATCTGGCGCGGGAAGTCGGCGCATCTGAAGCTGCACAGAAAGAACTGACCGTCGCCCAAAGGTTGGATTCCTAGATGGTGCATGTGAGAATTCCGGGGATCTGGTCTATCCTTCACGACAGATTGTGCCAGATCCCCGGAATTCTCACATGCACATCCATCGTCGTCTCTTTCGTTAATGGCGGATTTCAGCCAATGAGTGAACATTTCTGGGTTCAAATTCAAGTTTCGTCTGTAATGAAGTGGGCGGCCAGCGCGTTACCTTGCGGCACGTTTCCAACCGCCTCTTCCCGAACCGTGCAGGCTACTTTCACAGCACACGGCTCTCCAGAGAGATGGCTCCACCGGTCTTGGGCTGACACGGCATCCACCGCAC
>CATPCK010000349.1 GCA_955652655.1 uncultured Ktedonobacteraceae bacterium
CCTATGGAGGAGTACAGATGAAAGCAGTCCGTTTGCACCATTACGAAGAACAGCCGGTGGTCGAAGAGGTTGCCGAGCCAAAGATGAGCGGTCCACACGATGTCATCGTGCGCATTGGTGGGGCTGGCCTTTGCCGCACCGACCTGCATATCATCGAGGGGCAGTGGAAGGAGAAGTCTGGGGTGACTCTGCCCTACACGCTTGGTCATGAGAACGCCGGCTGGGTCCAGGAGATTGGTTCAGCAGTCAGCAATGTGGCGGTTGGAGATACGGTGATCGTCCACCCGCTGATCACCTGCGGCTTATGCCGCGCCTGCCGAGCAGGCGATGATATGCACTGCGCCAACAATGCCTTTCCAGGGATCTCGGTTGACGGTGGCATGGCCAACTTTCTGAAGACCTCTGCGCGTTCGGTCGTCAAGCTGGATGCTGGTCTTGCTCCGAAAGATATTGCCGCCCTGGCAGATGCAGGCCTGACGGCCTACCATGCCGTCAAGAAAGCCGCGACCATCCTCTATCCTGGAACCAAAGCGGTGGTGATCGGTGCCGGTGGTCTGGGTCATATCGGGATCCAGTGTCTCAAGGCCTTGACCCCTGCGGAAATTATCGTCATCGATCGCTCTCCCCAGGCACTTGAATTAACACGACAATGGGGGGCCGATCATACCGTCGTCGTTGATGGGAGCCAGGTTGCCAAGGTCAAAGACCTCACGGATGGGCAAGGGGCCGAGGCAGTAATTGACTTTGTTGGTGAGGGGGGCGCTCTCGAGGATGGGGTTGCCATGCTGCGCCGTGCAGGCAGCTACTATGTGATCGGCTATGGTGGTAAGCTCAATGTGCCCACGATCGATATGATCTCGACGGAGATCAACTTTATCGGCAACCTGGTTGGAACGTACAATGACCTGGCAGAGCTGATGATCCTGACAGCGCAAGGCAAAGTGGAACTGCACACAGCGATGTATTCTCTTGATGCCGCTAACGACGCCATCCATGATTTGGACAGTGGCAAACTGCGTGGGCGAGGTATTCTCATCCCCTGATGCTAAGAGAAGGAGCACGGTTTCATGACGAAGCGACTTCAGTTCAACGCGAGGGCGAGATACTCCATCAAGAAGGGCGTGGACACCTTGACGAATGCTGTCAAGGTTACAATCGGACCAAAAGGTCGCAACGTCGTTGTAGATAAGCCCTTCGAGACTCCAATCATCCTCAACGATGGCGTCGCCATCGCCCGCGATATCGACCTCGAAGAACCCTTTGCCAATATGGGGGTGCAGCTGGTCAAAGAGGCGGCAATCAGGACAAATGATATGGCTGGCGATGGGACTACAACCGCAACGATCCTGGTCCAGGCAATTCTGGCCGAAGGCTTGAAGAACATAGCGGCAGGCGCGAATCCGATGCTGTTACGTACTGGTTTGGAGCTTGGGGCAGAGGCATTGGTGGAAGGGATCAGGGCCATGAGCCAATCCATCGAGACGCACGAAGAAATTGCCCAGGTCGCCACTATCGCTGCCAACGATCCTGAGATTGGTGAGACGATCGCCGGGGTGCTCGATCACGTGGGCAGAGATGGTATCGTCACGGTAGAGGAGGGGAGGGGTCTGACCACGGAGATAGAGTATATCAAGGGGCTAAAGTTTGACCGTGGCTATATTTCCCCCTCCATGGCAAACGATCAAGAACACATGGAAGCCGTACTATCGAACCCCTCTATCCTGATTACCGACAAGAAGATCACCACCATTACAGAACTGCTCCCGCTGCTAGAACGTCTGCTAGCAACAGGCAAGAAAGAGGTGCTGGTTATTGCTGAGGATATTGTGGGAGAAGCCCTGGCTACGCTGGTGGTCAACAAAATGCGTGGTACCTTTTATGTTCTAGGAGTGAGAGCACCAAGCTTTGGTGACCGTCGTGAAGCGATGATGGAAGATATCGCCATCATGACAGGAGGGTGTGTCATCAGCGAGAAGGTAGGTCTCAGGCTAGAGAAAGCTACCTTGAAAGACGTGGGGACTGCTCACAGCGTAACCACGACAAAGGACTCTACGTTGATCGTAGACGGCGGCGGAAGTAAAACGGCTATTCAGTCACGCATACGCGAACTCCGCGCCCTGCTTGCTAACGGCGTGAGTGACTATGACAACGAGAAGTTGCAAGAGCGGCTGGCAAATTTAACAGGTGGCGTTGGTGTAATCAAAGTGGGGGCCGCTACCGAGGTTGAGATGAAGGAGAAGAAGCTGCGCATACAAGACGCATTGTCGGCAACACGCGCTGCTCTCGAAGAGGGGGTTGTTCCTGGTGGCGGTGCAGCCCTGGTGATTGCACTTCCAGCCCTGGACAACATCAAGACAAAGATGCCAGAAGAAATGACAGGGGTAAATATCCTGCGGCGTGCCCTGGAAGAGCCTCTACGTCAGATCGCTGTTAACGCCGGATATGATGGCTCTATAGTCGTTGCCAATGTACGCGAAAGACCGTTTGGATACGGCTTTGATGCGACCTGCGGTCAGTATGTAGATATGTTCAAAGCTGGCATCGTCGATCCCGTGAAGGTAACGCGGGCTGCCCTACAAAATGCCGTGAGTATCGCGGCCCTGCTTCTAACAACAGACACACTTATTACTGACGCGCCAGTATATATCCCGGGTTTCAAAGATATTGAGTTTGGCCTCTGAGCTTGCTCACTTGAAAAGCAAAGGAGCTAGTATGCTATGTCAACACCGATGCCAGAAACCGGAAGTCAGCCACAGGAAGATACAACTGCCACTGTAGCGACCAAACAGGGTCGAGGAGGGCTCGAAGGGTTGGTTGTGCCCACGACCACAATCAGCAAGGTTGAAGAAAAGACCGGGCAACTGCTGTATCGAACCTACAATATCCACGACCTGGCCAGCACAGCGACATTCGAGGAGGTCGCGCATTTGATCTGGTTTGGACACCTGCCAAGCCAGGCAGAACTCTCCCAGCTGAAAACACAGTTGGCGACGGAGCGCACCCTGCCCGCCACGGTCGTGCAACTCCTGCGGGACTTGCCATCGACGATCGAACCGGTGGATGCCCTGCGAGCAGCCGTTTCGCTCTGGGGCGCCATCGCTATCAAAGGGAAGCCGACCCTTGAGCAAGCCATTGGGATAACGGCTCGCTTCCCGCTCTTGCTGGCCGCCTTCCACCGACTCCGCCATGGGGAAGAGCCACTCGAACCACGATCTGAGCTGGGACATGCTGCCAATTACCTCTATCTGCTCACCGGGCAGGTGCCTAAGGACGAGCAAGTCAAGCAGCTGGATGCCTACCTGATTCTCCTCGCCGAGCACGGTATCACCGCCTCGACCTTCACGGCCCGCATTGTGGTCAGTACCGAGTCCGATCTCGCATCGGCGGTCAGCGCCGCGCTGGCGGCGCTCAAGGGTCCGCTGGATGGGGGTGCAGCCCCCAAAGTCCAGGCCATGCTCGAGGCCATCGGGACAGTTGATCAAGCCCAGGGCCAGCTATACAACGCATTGGTAAGGGGTGAACGTGTGATGGGCTTCGGCCATCGCGTTTACGAGACGGAAGATCCGCGAGCCGAAGCGTTGCGCGAGATGGTCCGCGTTGCCAACCCGCAGGAGTTTGCGCTGGCCCATGGCGTAGAAGAAGTGGCACTCCGCTTGCTAGAAAAGCAGAAGCCGGGTCGGCACTTGCACACCAATGTCGCTTTTTACTCCGCTATCCTCTTAGCCGCGGTCGGGTTGCCTGCTGACCTTTTTACCTCCACCTTCGCCGTCGGTCGAGTAGTGGGCTGGACGGCACATATTTTAGAGCAGGTGAGCAACAATCGCGTGCTCCAGATCACGCGGGTGACACAGGTTGACCCAACTCACAGACATGTTCGGGCAGCCTGGCACGAATCGCTCGAGCCATCCCAAGGCTGACGACATTGAGTGTGTACTTCCTGCTGCTGGAACAGCGCGAGGGAAATACCAGGCTTCTGCAAATGTAGTAAGAAAACAGTTTGGCTTCTAGAGCAAACCCATACGGTGCTTCCCCATGCTTTTGTTGCTAAAGTAGTGATCCACATGCAGAGAAAGTTCCCTGTTGCAGCAGTAGGCAATTCTCTCTGCTCTCCTTTTTGTCACTGTTGCCTGTTTTCCTTCTTGGCACGACCAACACAGTGGATCAGGGTTATATCGGCTGAGTTTGACACCGCAAGCCCGGCAGTGTCGTTCAGTATGTGAACTGGGCACAGACATAGCTCACCTCTTCCTCCAACGGAGATTCATTGTATCTTAGCATCCTTGAGGTAGTCTAGCCACGTGCGGATAGATTTCTTGTATCCTTCCGGCATCCGAAGCGATGGAATTTCTTCAGGAGGAAACAGCCCAACTGCTTTGTGCTCTGGACTGTGCATAATTTCAGAAAACGGGGCGGTAGAGCATCCATAGGTGAGGATCAGAACATCCACGCCCTCAAAAATGTGGTAGATCCAGGCATCGAGTAGTGGACCAGTCTGAGCAATCAATCCCAACTCCTCTTCTATCTCTCTGACAACGCAAACTTCTGGTGCTTCACCAAGCTCAAGTTTGCCGCCTGGCAACTCCCATTCATCACGCTCGTTCTTGAGCAAAACGACCTTTCTATCGTGTATCACGATGCCTTTGACAGAGACCGGAAACCGATGCGCTTTATTATCCTGCGGCTGTGGAAACGGGAGTATCATGATGTGATACACTCCTTTGTCTGTTCTCTTCCCAGTAGAACTGTCGGTTCTGGCTAACCTCTTCTAACAAGACCGTCTAGATTATATCACAGAAGCAAATTATGCTTGACAAACCTTGATATAAATTCCTACGATATGGTATAGGATGCTTGTTCGAATATGGAGTCTGAATCAGCTCAGAGATACCGTATAGAAAGGTTGTATGCGGCAACAATGAAGATCTATAATACCTTGACTAAACGGATTGAAGAGATTGTTCCAATAGAAGATGGCAAGATCAAGATGTACTCGTGCGGACCCACTGTGTACCGCTTCATCCATATAGGTAACCTGCGCACGTTTACGATGGCCGATTGGATCCGCCGTGCCTTCGAATATCGAGGCCTTCAGGTATCGCACGTTAAAAATATTACCGATGTTGGCCATATGCGACAGGAGTTGTTGGACCGCGGGGAGGACAAACTGGTGGCGCAGGCGCGAAAAGAGGGGAAAACATCGCTGCAGATCGCGCAGTTCTATACCGAGGCCTTCCATGCAGATGAAGCCAAGCTTGCCATTTTGCCCGCGCATATCTTCCCTCGTGCCACCGAACACGTTCCTGAGATGATTGCTATTATTCAAGGTTTGCTGGCAAAGGGCATCGCTTACGAAGTTGATGGGTTTGTTTATTATGACATCAAGCGTTTTCCAGGCTATGGGAAGCTCTCGGGTAATCAGCTTGAGAACATGCTGGCAGGTGTGCGTGAAGGAGTTGATGCTAATAAGCATAACGCGGAAGATTTTCCCCTGTGGAAACCGGCTGAGCCGGGACGCGAGATGACCTGGGAGAGCCCGTGGGGACCTGGTTTTCCGGGGTGGCATATCGAGTGCAGCGCTATGTCGATCAAGTATCTGGGCGAGCATTTTGACCTGCATACCGGTGGAGTGGATAACATATTTCCCCATCATGAAGACGAGATTGCCCAGAGTGAAGGATTCTCGGGCCAACAGTTCGTCAATTATTGGGTTCACGCGCAGCACCTGCTGGCCGATGGGCAGAAAATGGCGAAATCCACCGGCAACGCCTACACCTGTGAGGAGATCGAGGCGCGCGGCTTTGATCCGATGGCGCTGCGCTATTTTTACACGACCGCACTTTACCGGAGTCGCTTGAATTTCACCTTCCGTGCCCTGCAGGCGGCGCAAACCGCACTAGATCGGTTGAGAGGGCTGGCCTACGAATTATTCACACAGTCTGATAGAGAACGCGTTTTCTCAGAGGAGCCGCTGGCTGAACATTCCTGGATTGACGCGTTCCTGGCAGAGGTTGAGAACGATTTGAATATGCCTCGCGCCATATCCGTTGTTTGGGAGATGCTGCGTTCTAAAGAGCTGGAACCAGTTGACAGGGTGCGTCTATTGCTGGACTGGGATCGCATTCTCGGCTTTGACCTGAAGAGGTACCTGCTGAGTGAACGGCCACAAAAAAAGGCTGACCCGGAGAGCTACCTGGCGTCGGTGCCTTCCAGTGTAGCGGTAGAAGTACGAGAGCGCGAAAAGCTGCGTGTTCATCGTGATTATGCACAGGCCGACCAGGTCAGGCAGGAACTTGGCTCCGCCGGGTATGCCCTGAGAGATACTGCGCGCGGTACGCTGGTACTGCCCCGCCGTCCAGAAGATGAATTCACGGCGATATCCAGCTCCACTGATGTAGCGGATAACACGCAACAGCCCGACCTCTATGAATTTTCGGTGAACCTGCTGGCGCATAATAGCCGGGAAGACCTTGAGCGCTGTATAGAGAGCATTCGCCAGCATGTGTATAATCGGCACGTCGAACTGGTAATCATCGATAATGGTTCGACCGATGATACGCTGGCGTATCTCCAGCAATTAGCGCGTGGTGGTGACCTGGTGGGAGCTTACGGGCAGCGCATTGCTATGCAGGTGCTTTTTGCCGATCACAACATGGGGTTTGCCGCTGGCCGCAACGCGACCATGCGCGCCAGTCGAGGCCGTTTTATCATCCTCATGGACACTTCGATTGAGGTCACGGGGGATACCTGGGAGCCGTTAGAGAAGACGCTTGCTGACCCCAGTATAGGAGTCGCTGGGCCATATGGACTGGTTACCGATGATCTGCGCGAATTTCGCGAAGCGACAGGCCCGGATGTCGACGCGATAGAGGGATACCTGATGGCGTTTCGGCGCGAGCTGTTGCCTGAAGTTGGTTGGATTGATGAGAAATTCCGCTTTTATCGCTTGATGGATATTTACTTTAGCTTCTTCTTTAAAACCTCTGGCTATCGCGCTGTTACCACTCCGAGTGTGGCCGAGCGCATTGAGAAACATCCCCATGGCGAATGGTATAGCTTGAGCGAGGAAGAACGCGCGACCAAGAGTAAGAAAAATTATGATATCTTTCGCGCGCGCTGGCATCATGGCGAGAGCCTGCTGGTGGCTAACTTCAATCCAGAACACTTGTGGTTCGGGCACGACCATGCGCATCACGTTGGGGGTGAGCATGCTCACCCGGCGGAGGAATTACCGCCGCCTGGCGTGATGCATACTCACGAACACCGTCACTGGCCCGACCATTCGCATACGCATGCGCACTACCATGAAACGCGCAGGTGATGGCTGTGCTTGCGCCTCTCTTGCCGAAGCTTGAATATATTCGGTAAGCTATGCTTAATGACTGTTGATAAAATCATGCGGATAGAGGAAGATCCAGCGAGGGCCGATCATGAGATTTCACACAATCATTCGATAACGGGCCATCCAGCGAGGGCCGATAAATCGGCTGTGGGCGCGATAAATCGGCCCCTACTGATGTCCGCATTCCTTTAATACACCTGATGGTGGCGGTTTCTTACCAGAGGAGATAGACAAAGATGGCTGCTAGAGTAATCGAATTACCCTTGTTTCCGTTAAATGTAGTGCTTTTTCCAGGGGTGGTGCTGCCGCTGCATATCTTTGAACCACGCTACCGTCGGATGATAGCCGACTGCCAGGAACAAAAAACACCTTTTGGTATTGTACTGGCGCGTCCTGAGAGTCAGCCTTTACTGGAAGAGCCGTACCCTGTTGGTACAATGGCAGAGATACGTGAACTGGATCGCTTAGAGGACGGACGCTACGTCTTGATGGCAATTGGTGTGCAACGTTTCCGCATACTCAGACAACATCGCGAGAAGCCCTATCTCAGCGCACTGGTCGAGCTATACGAGGATGTTGACGAGCCGGTGGAGGACCTGGATTTTCATTTCAAGCTGGCGTATAGCATGTTCGGTACATATGTGGATATGTTGTTAAAGGCCGCCAATGAGCAGGATAGAGATATGCGCAATCATTTGCCAGGCAGACCGGAAGAGCTTTCTCATTTTATCGCCTATTTTTTAGATTTGCAGAATGAGCAGAAGCAGCACTTATTAGAACTTACCTCGACCCTGGAGCGTTTGAAAGAGGAGTTAATCGTATTGCGCCGAGAAGTGCCTTTCATGCGCCAGATGCTTATTGGAAGTCAGAACGCTGATCGCAATATATTGAATTAGTCGACCGTAACATATAGGCGATGGATTATGGCTGGGGCGCCAAGGTCTCAAACGTGATGAGCTGCAGGTTCTGCAGACGATGGAGTGACGTGTAGATCTCTTCAGGGCTACGCCTGATCAGTTGCGAAAGGTCGGAGACTGTTCTTCTGCCGTTAATGAGGAGGAAGATGGTGCGGTCATAACGGGGGAGATTCGCCGCTGCATAGGCTCGCCCAAAAGTAGTGAGGGATGCAATAGCCATTTCGCTCAATGGCTCGGGAGAGCTATGCCCGTTGGCAGAATAATTGTTTTTCTCACCTTGCCGTAGGAGATGGTAAGGTAGCGACAGTTCTTGTGATCTCCCCAAAGCGCTGAATGGAGTTTCCCCCTGCTGACCTGGCGTATGAGAGGGGAATGTTTCTGTTGCCCGGTTATTTACAGGTTGAGTATTGCCAGCAGTCGAAGGTGGTCTTTGTTGCGGCAAAGCAGGGGGTGCTTGAGTTGAGGGTGAAGGAGCGGGTAAACGCAAGCGTACATCAGTGGGCTGAAATGAGAAGTGAATCTCACCCCATGTATTTATCCACGACAGGATAAACTCAGAGGCGTTTTCCCAGTGTGATCCCCTGTACACATGCAGTGGGAGGCCCAGTTCGATCATGATACTGGTAACCTCTTGACGCGAGCCTATCACGCGCCATATAGTGAGCACACCGGTAGAACGGTATGTCGAAAGTTGATCGATAACGGCTGAAAGTGAAGGCGCGGCATAGATACGTATGTTATGCAAGTGTTACCTCGTAAAGGTATGTTTGTGGTTCCCTCATCTAAAGATGATGCTGAAAGTACCTGTGTAACTTTTCCGAATTGTACGTACTTTTGATGTTAATAGTCAAGCACATGTGCAGGCACCAGGACTTTGTATACAGCGAGTTATGAACAGGTGGATGCTATGCCGGAAGTTACGAATTTTCGCCAACGATTAGATGCTGTACTGCGAACACGGGATGTGAAGCAGGTACAGGATTTTCTAATAGCTGAAGGACAATGGAGCTCAGGGCAATCGGCTGATCCAGAGTTTGCGATGTGGATGATGATCGCGGGATCTCCTGGCTTGCGAGATCTGCACGCTCAGGCACAGGCGTGGTTAGTGAGCCATGGCCACGAGGAAGAAGCTAAGATTTTCTCGAGGGGGAATAAACAGCCACAAGGAAAGGGATCGAAGAAAAAGAGAAGGTGATTGGGAGTGACCTGATATTCTACCAGGCCACTCCCAATCACCTTCTCTAGAAATGCGTTTACGATATGTAAGAAAATTGTTAGAAACTTTGATAGCTAGCCCATCAAAGTTTACCGCTCGACGACTGGCGCTCAATCTGCTACAATGCTCAGGAGAAACAAAGATACCTATCAGGGAGGAAGCAAGTTGTGACGGTGATACAACGACCAACACGAGAACAGATCCAGCATGTTTTGACTCGAGGAGTAGAACAGATCGTCAAGGAAGACGAGCTACGCCGCCTGCTAGTGGAAGGGAATAAAGGGGAGCCTCTGCGCATCAAGCTCGGCGTGGATCCAACGCACTACGAATTGACGATTGGCCATGCTGTGGTCTTTCGCAAGCTGCGCCAGTTTCAGCAAATGGGCCATAAGGCTGTTGTCGTTATCGGTGACTGGACAGCGCGTCTGGGTGATCCAAGTGATCGTTTAGAAGCGCGTAAACCGCTTACAGCGGAGCAAGTCAAGGCAAACGCTGAAACCTACTTTGAGCAGTTTTTCAGAATCGTTGATCGCGATTTGACAGAGGTACACTATCAGACCGAGTGGTTTGACAAATTTGACCTGGGTGATGCCATCAAACTGCTCAGCCTTAAAACCGTAGCCCAGATGCTAGAGCGAGATGATTTTTCCAATCGATACAAAAGTGGTACCGAGATTTACCTCTCTGAATTTATGTACCCGCTGTTGCAGGGGTATGACTCGGTCATGCTGCGTTCCGATGTGGAAATCGGCGGTACGGATCAGACCTTTAACTTGCTGGTTGGGCGCGAACTACAGCCGATCTTTGGGCAGCCCCCGCAGCAGATTTTGACCGTAGAGTTGATCGTTGGGCTGGATGGCTATAAAAAGATGGGTAAGTCCCTGAGCAATTATATTGCCATGACGGCGCCTGCTCACGAGATGTTTGGGAAACTCATGTCGCTGCCGGATCATGCGATGATGAGCTACTTTGAGACGTTGACAGATGTCCAACAGGCTGAACTGGACGAACTTCGTCGCAAGATGGATGAAGGTTCGATAAATCCCCGTGATGTCAAGCTGCGCATGGCGCGTGAAATTGTCACCGAATTTCATGATGCCGCGGCAGCGCAGGAGGCCGAAGAGGCTTTTATCCGCCAGTTTTCCGAGCGCAAGTTGCCAGCTGATATTCCTACCTATCAGCTGAGCGAGCCTACGAACATTATCACGCTTATTGTTGACGCAAAGCTGGCAAGCAGTAAAAGTGACGCTAGGCGCATTGTGCAGCAGGGCGGTGTCTCATTTTTTCCGGGCGGAGAGACAGGGGAAGCGGAGCGCGTGAATGATGTCAATTTTATTGTTCCGGTGCTCGACGGCGCTATACTCAAAGTGGGCAAATTGCATTACATCAAGATCAAACGATAACGAAATGGCGCCCCTCGAGTGTGCCATTTCGTTATCCCTCATGTGTTTTAACCGCAGCAGAGCGATCGTAAGCATAGCTATTGCAAAGTCTTTAATTGCCGCCTTCGGCGGCAGGAAGATAGGAGGGAGCGAGGACACCTCGCGCTCCGCCAGGAGGCTGCCGCCCCCTGGACCCCTGCCTCTTCCTGATCTTGCAACTGCGCTGCGCTTGTAAGGAGGAAGTTAGGAATGCCCCAAGCGAGGATTGGTGTGATTGGCGGTAGTGGTCTTTACCGCATGGAAGGGATGACCGATGTTGAGGAGGTCGCGGTACAGAC
>CATPCK010000350.1 GCA_955652655.1 uncultured Ktedonobacteraceae bacterium
CCGCGCAGTATTTCCAGTGCTTCAAGACCGTGTCGTGCTGTACGGATAGAATATCCTTCAAAATCGAGTATATCGACCATCATATCGCGAATGATCGGGTCATCATCGACGACCAGGACGTTACGAGGTTTGTTGTGGTAGTTCTGATTCATCCTGCTCACCCTTACCTGCTTCAACTTCAACGGGCGCTTCCATGCGTGGTAGATAAAAAGCGAAAACCGATCCTTCCCCAGGGATACTCTGCTGCAGCCATAATCTGCCACCCATCGCTTCAATGTAACGGCGGCAGATAAAGAGTCCCAGGCCAGATCCACGTACAGGGGTTGTCAAAGAGCGTGTCGCGCGCACAAATTTCTCGAATATTTTCTGCTGATCTTCAGGGTCGATACCCTCCCCTTCATCATAGACCTGCACCAATACCACAGAAAGATTCGGGTCTGTTTCAACGTCGAATTGATCTTCAGGCAGATCCACTTGCGCAAGGACTGTCGCATTGGCGATAACTTCTATGCGTGCATCTCCCACAGAGTATTTGGCAGCGTTATCCAGCAGGTTTGAAATCACCTGCCGCACACGCAGTGGGTCTCCGCTGACCCAGAGATCATCCCCCACCTGGGTCACGAGCTTCTGCTCAATATTGACGCTGAGCAAATTTACTGCCATTTCCACAGCAGCGTGCAATTGCACCGGGCCGATCTGCAAATCAAGCTTCTTGTCTACCGTGCCGATCTTTGCCGCTTCGGTCATACTGTTGACCAGGTCGGTCAATTGTTGAGCAGCGCCGGTTATCTTGGTAGCAAAGCGCATGATCTGCTGCGGATCAATGCGGCTGCTTTGCCGTTTGAGCAGGGTTGAATAGCCACTGATAGCGCTGAGGGGCGTACGCAGCTCATGAGAAGCAGTGACGAGAAATTCATCTTTCAATTTATCCAGTTGTTGCTGTTCAGCGTAGGCTTCCTGTATTTCCTCAAAAAGCTGAGCATTGCGTATCGCGCTGGCCGCCTGCGCACTGAGAGCCAGCAGCATACCGATCTCTGATGGGCGGAAGTTGCGTACATGCTTTGGAGTATGCACGCCCAGGATGCCTATCAGCTTCGCCTGGTACAACACCGGAATCATGAGCATCTTCTGGATACCTGTCTCCAACAGGAAAATGGCCCCTCCCTCATCGCATTCGCTGGCCAGTTCTTCCGCCATGGATTGATCGAGGTAGAAAAAGCTCAATCCGACAAGTTTTTCCAGCGTAGAGCCCTTAAACGGAAGGCGAATCTTTTCAAACAGTTTATCGTGATGTTCTTGATTGACTATATAGTCAACGTCATCATTTCCCTGGAATCGCTGTTTTTGTGTCTCGTAGGCAGTCTGAACAATGAGTTGTTCCTTGTCAGGGCTACACTGGAAAAAGATGCTCATCTCCGTCTGGGCCAGTTTAGCCGCGGATTCAACGAATTTGTGTTGTATTTCATTCACATCGAGGACGGTACTGACGCTAATGGTTTGCAGCGCACTATTCATCGCGGCCAGCAATTCTTCACGTTGTTTTGCCGCGCGCACGGTCTCCCGCGAGCGTTCGTACAGTTTGGCATTCTCGATACTCACCGTTACAATCTGTACCATCGTCTCCAGGACCTGTATTTCCTCTTCGTGATAGGCATTTGGATGCAAACTGGTGATACAGAGTGAACCAATAACGCGATTAAACATCTTCATTGGCAGGAGCAAGAAAGAACCCGCTTTGCGTTGATCGCCCCATGTGCCGGTCAAGAGTTCGTCGTCCTCACCATGTTCGAAATGGGCGAGATCCAGCAGTAGCTTTTCTTTCCCCTCTTGTGTGACCTTCCACCATACGGGACGCTCGCCTGGCGCTATGATGCGGGGCTGTTCGACCAGGCCCTCCACGCGGTTTCCTTCCCGTATAGCAAAAACGTCATAAATCATCTCCGTGTCGCGGTCATAGAGGCTGATCAACATCGATGAAACATCAACAATGCTTGAGGTGAATTGATAGACATTCTCTACCAGTTTCGCTAGTTGTACAGACGTTGGGAAGGCGGTACTGATGCTCTGTAATTGCTTCAAATAGTCGCTTGAACGGATTTGCCGGCTGCGCAACTGGTCATTCTGCAGGTAGAGCGCAATACGTTCGGCGAATTCTCGCGCTTCGGAGCGCTGTTTTTGTAGAAATACCGCTCCCGCAGCGGTCTGATAGAGGATGATAACGCCTATCATCCTGGGTTGTTTCTTCCTACCGTAAACCTCGTCGACAAGCGTGGACTCTTGCATTGGCACGACAAGGTACCATGTCGGCTCGACATCTATCTTTAAATCTTCTTGAGGACCTGTATAAAAGAAGGCGAGGTAATCCTCGTGGCGCATAATATGCGTCTCGTTTTTATGCCAGACATAGCCAATCAGATCCTGCCCAAGCCGATAGGTAGTGCCCATGGGAAAGAGATCACTCTGCCGCGGCGTCACGACCTCTACCTCGTCCGCAGTTAGCGCCTGCGTGATACGTTTCATGCGCCCAAGAGCCGGCGCGGAAGGATCGGGCAGGCTGTCGGTGATGTGGCGATCAAGTATATTGCCCTCAGTATTCGTTCCGTTACGAGGAGCCACTGTAGCCGCCGAGTTCCCGTTACGCAAGCGCACATGGAGTTGTATCTCCATTTGATCGAATTGTTCATCATACAGCGCGATACAGGCACCAGTACACGCAAATTGCGCCATCATCTGGCGTAGAAGATGCTTAAGCAATGATGTGTGAACGTCCTGATCAGGTTGTGATTCTGGCTCTCCCCAAATCGCAGTAGACATGAGTATACCTCTCCTCACCTCTCTAGTAGAACGGGAGGTACCAATAATACACTCTCCTCTACAGGAAGCGCAGGGTGCTGAAGGCGGGCAAAACCTACAAATTCATTATGCATGGCTTTTTTATTACAGGGTAGCATATCACAGGCGTGCGTGATATTCAACTCCCGCAGATGAGGTTTTTTTTAGATTTGAAATGAGAGGGCAATGCCCTCTCATTTCAAAAAAATAAGTATCGGCGGTTGATTTATTTTGTTACAGCGACTACAATACTGGTACAGAGGTTAGATAGGCAACCCTGTGGCTCCTTCACCATAAGAGCAGTTCAGTTAACTCCTCGAAAGGAGCCTTGTAGCGTGACGAGTACCATACGTTTTAGAACGATATTTTGGGGTCCTATACTTACCCTCCTGTGGGTCTGCAGCTTTCTCTTTATCAAATCAACGCTGGCGGTTGATTTTGGCGGTGGAATCCTTATTAACTTGAAGTTTCTGGTGGGACTGTTGGGCCTGCTCGTCATCGTTCTCTATCATATTTTTGACCGGCCCAGTGCTGAAACAACCAGGCTCAGCCTGACTGCAGCGCTTACCATCGTCTGGCTGGCTTTGATCATTTTCTACCCGTTCAGGGATCCGAGCAACGTGGAATATTCTGGCGCCGTTGCCTTCTTCACGCTTCTTGGGGGCCTGGCTGTATCCTTGCTCTGGGTACGCTTCTTCGCGGATGAGATCATTTAATCTTTTTCTACCGGGCATCCATGGGCGCAGGGTTGCGCCCATTATTTTTTGTTTAACCCTTGACCTTCGCGGCAAATGGATACTGATATGGCACAAAAGGAAACAAGACAACAGGATATACTTACTCAAGGCCAGGTAAAGCCACCTTCCAGCGGGCCTGAACGCGATGGATTGCGACCCCAGGAAGATACCCGGCAGAGCCTCGAGCAAACAGAGCGGGCAAACAAATGGGCAGTGATGATCATCATCGCCATCGGCGTTTTTATGGCAACGCTCGACTCGTCAATTGTGAATATCAGCCTGCCAACGATCGCGCGCTCCTTTGGTGTACCCCTGAGCGGGGCGGTAGAGTGGGTAATTATCGCGTATCTTGTCGTTACCGCTGGCGTGTTGCTGACGGCAGGGCGTTTATCCGACATGATCGGGCACAAGCCAATCTGGGCCGCCGGCCTGACCATCTTTACTATAGGATCGGCTTTTTGCGGTTTCGCTCCTTCGCTGGGACTGTTGATCGCAGCTCGTGCATTACAGGGTCTCGGCGGCGCGCTGATTATGGCCATTAGCCCGGCGATGCTGACAAGCGCCTTTCCCGCTCGTGAGCGGGGGAGGGCGCTGGGACTCAACGCCGTGGTTGTTGCCCTCGGAGTGAGCACGGGCCCAACACTGGGCGGAATAATCACGTCCAACCTTTCATGGCGCTGGATTTTCTTTGTGAACCTTCCTATCGGTATCATTGGCTTCGTTCTCACTATGCGCATCCTGACTGAAAAAATGCGCTGGAGCCGTGGTAAATTTGACCCGGCGGGAGCGATCCTGCTCGCTTTAGGACTGATCGCAATTACGCTGGGACTTTCCTTTGGCCAGGAGTGGGGCTGGAACTCACCGCTGCTCATCGGTAGCCTTGTTACGGGCGTTATTGCCTTGATTATTCTTTATATTGTTGAAAAACGCGTCACCGCCCCGATCATCAACCTGTCATTGCTCCACAACCGTGTCTTTCTCTCGGCCAATTTGAGCCTCGTTTTGAGCTTCCTGGCGCTCTTCGCCGTGAGTTTCATGCTGCCGTTTTACCTTGAAGAGTTGCGTGGCTTCACGACCGAGCAGTCGGGGCTGCTTCTCACGCCACTGCCGCTCACGATTGCCGTCATCGCGCCGTTCAGTGGAACGCTCGCTGACCGCTTCGGCACACGCTGGTTAGCCGCCGGGGCACTGACCATAGCCTGTACCGGGCTGGTACTGATCAGTCAGCTTGATGCCCACAGCTCGCTCTCGGAAATCATCTGGCGCCTGGTGGTCACAGGTATGGGTCAGGCCCTCTTCCAATCACCCAACAATAGCGCTCTGATGGGTGCCGCGCCTAAAGGACAGCAGGGCAGCGCCTCTGGCTTCCTGGCAACCGGTCGCGTCTTCGGTCAGAGCGTGAGCGTTGCCCTGGCAGGAGCCATCTTCACCAGCCTCGGCGGTGCCACCGCTGGTCTCGAACTTATCACCAACAGCAACCTGACAGCCGCTCAAATTACCAATCTACAACAGACCTTCTCACACGGTTTCCATGTCACTTTTATCGTTTGCGCGGGCATCGCGGCGGTTGGTATCTTCACCTCGCTGGTGCGCGGCAAAGAGGGTTAATATCTTATGAACAGGACAGATCGCTTGCTAGCCATTGTCCTGGAATTGCAGGGCAAAGGGAGACAGCGCGCCGAAGACCTGGCGGCGACTTTCGAGACCAGTAAACGCACCATTTATCGCGATATCCAGGCGCTAGGCGAGGCGGGCGTACCGCTTATCTCCGTTCCTGGCCGTGGTTATTCGCTGATGAAGGGATATTTTTTACCCCCCCTGAGCTTTACTACGGACGAGGCAACGATGTTGCTGCTGGGCAGCGACTTTACGGCACAAAATTTCGATGCACAGTATCGTAGCGCCGCTCAATCCGCCAGCCGCAAGATCGAGAGCGTCCTCCCCGAGAAGCTGCGCGATGAGGTGCATCATTTACAGGACAGCATTCGCTTTATCTCCAGCGGCTCCATCGAAGGCGTCACCGAGACAGAGATGGTGCGCCAACTGCGCCGGGCGATCATTGAGCGCGCCACGGTACGCTTCTGTTACCATACGCGCTACGTCCGGAGTGGCCAGAGTACGCAGCAGACCCGCGAAGCAGATCCCTATGGACTCGTACACTTTGCGAATGCCTGGCACCTGGTGGCTTACTGTCATTTACGTCAGGATATACGAAACTTTCGACTCGATCGCATGGAGAACCTGGAATTACTGTCCCGCGTGTTCCAGCGCCCCGCTGATTTCAAGATGCACGAACGGCGACAGGAAGAAGCAGGGAAAGTAGTGGTACGCGCCCTGTTTGACCAGGAGGTGACGCGCTGGGTGCGAGAGTCGCGCTCCTACTACACGGTTGCCGTAGAAGAAAGCGCGCAAGGGCTGCTGGTTACCCTCCAGGTGCGCCAGGAGAGCGAGATACTGCAGTGGCTCCTCAGTTGGGGAAGACACGTCCAGGTATTGGAACCAGAGTCGCTGAAAAGAACAATAGCTGAAGAGGCGGCGGGCATGCTGCGCAATCATCAACGTGACTATTCAGTAGATCGTGCAGGGGAATGCTAGTGGACTGTCACCGTTCGTTTGCTAGGAGAAATGTAGTGGCGACCCTTGCGGTCGCCAGGCTTCAGAGGTGTGACAGTCCAC
>CATPCK010000351.1 GCA_955652655.1 uncultured Ktedonobacteraceae bacterium
CTATCGAGAGATCAAAGTGCAAGGCTACACTGGCTCAGAGCGGAGTGTCTATCGCTACCTTGTCACGCTCAAGCAGGCAGAGATTCAAGCCCCAGTCAATATCGAACGCATCAAGAAATATACGCCGAACACTGCTGTCTGGCTGTTTGTGCGCAATCCTAAAACGCTCGATGAGATTGAGCGAGAGGATTTGGCAACGATCTTGCGAGCTAGTCTTCCCCTCAAAAAAGCCTACGACCTCATTCAAGGTTTCCTGGAAATGGTCCATAAGCGAGAAGGAAAGCGGTTAGATGCTTGGTTAGAACAGGTTTCTGTCAGCGATCTTCCTGAACTCCAATCCTTTGCCACTGGGGTAGAGAAAGATAAAGCCGCGGTGAGAGCCGGCTTAACCTGGTCGATCAATAATGGGATGGTCGAAGGGCATGTGACGAAATTAAAGCTCATTAAACGAACGATGTATGGCCGAGCCGGTTTTCCTCTCCTGCGCCAGCGCGTGCTTCATGCCTTGTAGCGGGAAACACAATGGCTTCCGCTGAGAGCAGACCCATGCTGGCGCAGCGCATGAATGGAGGACATCTCTTCGCGCACACCTGTGGTGGGAAAAGCACTTGCAACCCATATGAAAGCGGCCTCACCAAGCCCGGCCCCGCATTGCCGCACGCGGCTTCGATGGCACCCCGCCTCTGCCGGGAGTGTCAACATTCATTGGGGTGCCTCTGTTTGGGCGTCAGAAGGGATCTGGAGATGATGCGACTTCCCTTTGACCACGGTCAGTAAGGCGATACCGAGCCAGACATTCCAGATCGTTGCCAGAGGCAGCTTCAAGGCACTGAGCGCGAAGACAGGCCCCTGCAGATCCAAGAGCGTCACCATCCCATCCAACACTGCGGCGATGCCGACGATGATTGTAAAGCTCCCGAGAATCTTGTGCTCACTTCGGAGCACGAAGCCGATGCCGAGCCACCAGACCGCTGACAACAGGATCCAGCTGGCTTCCATCACGGCACTGTCGATGGCCCACAGGAGGAAGGAGGCCAGACCGCACACCGTATACAACACCACCAAGTAGGGGCTTTTGGGTCTGAGCCAGATGCCCAAGAACACAGCGACCGGGATCATCAGCAGATTCCAACCAATTCCCAGGTACTGACCGAGCCGAACGACCTCCGGAGCACCAGCATCTAGCCCGCCAGGCGTTACCCCGTTCAGAATGGCCCAACTGCCCTGAGCGACTCCTGATAAGATAGCCGTCACCCCGGCCACGCGGCGTGCGACGAGTTCGTCGTTCATACTCACCTCCCTGTGCGAATGGCCAGTCGCTGCACGTTGCATTGGCACGACTCTCTCTTTCCAATGGGATATGCCAACTGTATTTTACGTGCTTTTGCCGACGGAGACAAGGTGTTCCCACCATGAACTGATGCACAAAGAGATCCTCCCTCAGAGCCGACAGGAAACGTGAAACAAGCAGGCGGTATACACCAAACGCGATACTGGTGGCGAAGTCAAAAAGTGGGGAAATATGCCATGAAAACAGGCGATTTCCCTCTTTCAGTGGGGAATGTCAACCATCTTTCGTGCTTGAAAAAGATAGAACATCCTTACGAAAGTCGACTTCGCCACCAGTATCAAACGCGACCATGAGCCATATCTTTTCGTTTGGAGTTTTTCTGTTGTTGGGGGAGCGAGAGTCGCATCAGCGCTCACCTGTGTACTTTGCCAAATAACCTTGCCACTTCGCCGGTTGCTGCTTAGAGCGTGTTTGGCAATCCAGATTGGTGATAAAGCGTCATACAGTCCTCTGCACGGATATATCGTGTGTCCTCTACGCTAGAACGTGGGATTCTGTCGCAATGAATGCATGAGAGAGGCAACTTGACACCTTACAGCGAGGGAAATACAATAGAGGTAGGTGGGCGAAGCACACGCTTCGTCCTTGGGAAACTGGCGAATATGGGGATCGATTGCAGGCCAGTTGAAGCAGTAGCACAGTCGTTGCAGGTGTAGGGCATTCGCCGAGGCGATCCCCGTGCTCTACCTCAATGAGTCCGCACAGAGGGTGCGCTTGGTTGCGGGATGGCGGTAACGCCTCCTGGCATGAGCGTGTTGTTCTGTGCCACTCGTCGGGGTGGAGCCGCATGAGTGTAGGCTCGATTCCGATGGGAATCGGGCCTTTTTGTTGGTCAAAAGGCGTTGTGCTACCGGAGATGAGAGTCTCCGTACACACGAGGAAAGGACAGCACCATGGGTGACACACACATTGACCCAGCGGTCTTCAAGGCACAGCAGCGCGAGCAGTGGAGCAACGTTGCGCAGGGCTGGCGAAGGAGGTGGGCAGCCTTTGAGCAGGGGGCGCAGCCGCTCAGTGATCGGATGATGAATCTAGCTCACGTCGCGCCGGGCCAGCGGGTACTCGACGTGGCGACGGGTATCGGCGAACCGGCGATGACTGCGGCACGCCAGGTGGGCCCGAGCGGCTCAGTGGTGGCGATTGACCAGGCGCCGCAGATGCTGGCAGTGGCGCGCGAGCGGATGCAGGCGGCCGGGATACGTACCGTCGAGTTCGTTGAAGGGGACGCTGAGGCAGCGACGCTGCCGCTCGACTCCTTCGATGCGGTGGTCTGCCGCTGGGGGCTCATGTTCTTCCACGATCCCGTGGGCGCGCTCGCGCGCTTCAGGAACAGTCTCGTTCCAAGAGGTTGGCTCGCAGCCGCCGTTTGGGGTGAACCTTCGCGGGTGCCGATGATCTCCTTACCGTTCTCAGTGCTCAGCCGCGAGCTGGGCCAGCCGCCCTCGCTACCCCGTGGCCCAAGCCCCTTCGCTCTTTCCGAACCGAGGAGACTGGAGCAGGTGCTGCGTGACGCGGGCTTTGCGAATGTGCAGAGCGAGCCGTTTCCGGTGACCTTCGAGTTTGCCTCGGTGGACGAACTCCTGGGTCACCTGGGAGAGGTCTCGGCGCCGATTCGCATGATCATGGCAACATCGAGCCCCCAGGACCAGGCCGAGTTCTGGAAGAAGCTCGCCGATGCCGCAGTCCCGTTCAGCGATGCCGACGGGATGATTCGCCTGTCTAATGAGTGTCTGGTCGCCGCGGGCCAGCGCTGAGCTTGCTACAGGAGGAGGTGCGTCGTTTCGGACTACTGGCTCAAGGCCAAGCCGATCGGCGTAAGCGCTGGAGCAGGTGCTGTCTCGGTCTACCCTGGGTGGACGGGGTGGATTACCTACACCTGCCGCGAACCGCAGTCCCCATACATGTCCGCGATCCGAGCGCTCGCTCGACTGGCCTGCTTCACCGGGGTGGGAGATTATACCGAAGTGGGCCTGGGGGTGACGCAGATCGTGGAGAACGAGTGAAGGAGACATCATGGAATGGCGCGTCGTCAAGACGGGTATCGAGATGTTCGATGCGCTCCACACCTATGGCATTGGTGTCGTCGTAGCCTACGCGACGAACGGACCCGTGGAAGTCCAGGATGAGGGATGCTCCTACCGGCTCTCCTGCCAATGTACCGCCGTTCCCCAGGCCACCGTAGATCTCCTCGATGAGGTCTTCCAACTCCCCGCACCTGAGGAGGTACTCCGTATGGAGCAATATCTGCCATCACACGCTTCCATACCGCTTGCAGTAGCGAATCTGGACGGATTGCTCGCGGCCCTCTTTACGCGGCCGGACGTCGTGCGCTGTTGCTCACTTTCGTCTCTGCTGCATAGGCACCGCTATGATCCCTCAGTCATTGAGCGGGCAATTGCGAGTGTGCGGAGCATCTGTACCAACTGGAAAACAGTGACCGCGCGGGAAGTGCCCTTCGCCTCTCCCTGGCTGGGCGAACTGCTCAAGGACTACGATGCCGTACGTCCCCGCCAGCCGCTTCCAGGGGTGATCCGGCGGGACGAAGGCATTACCGTGGCCATGACCTTGGACCCGTCACTCGGCTATGCATCTCGTCAGCCGCGCAGTGATGGGCGGCTGACGTGGAAAGTCAACCTGACCATTCGCAGCGGGCGTTTTGCCGCGCTACTCGCCTACATAGGCGCGATGCGGTTCTTGCGTGCGCAATCTGTCACGGGTGGTCTCATCGCCTACTCCGTCCCGGTCGCAGCGACGCTCACGCTCCACCCCGAAAGCGCGCGCCTCCTCCTGTGGACACGCGATGACGACGAGCCCGAGCAGGCGCTCGTCCTACAAGCGCTTGACCTGATGAGTGATCGAAGCCACCCTCAGGGAGGGTGGAAAGCGCTGTCTTACCAGGTGCTTAAGGCTCAGGGAAAGCAGCAAGCTATTGCGCTTTCGCGTGGCACCATCGATCTCACCAGGTTTGAGCGCCTGGGATGCTGTCCTGGGGAACAAGTGCTCAGATACTGGCAGCACCTGCTCAGCCTACCACAGAGCGCGCGTCCCTATGAGTTTCAACACCTGGTCGATGCGCTCGTCACTTCACGACGAGAGGCGTGGGAAGCCCACCTGTTCGAGGTTGCCCGTGCGGTGCTTGCACAAACGGCGTCGAAGAAGAGAAACGACCAGGGAGCGCGGCTGAGGCTCTATAGTCTTTCTGAAGTACAGGAGGTGTCTGCTGCCATGGAATCTCCACTCCCTACGCCGCTCTCTGCCATTCTTGATCGCAAGGATGGAACGATGCGCTTTGGTCACGCGCTGCGCCAGCTCAGGCAACAGTCGCCCTCGCTGGCACGCGAGATTCTGGAGGACCTGGAATCCATCCGGACGCTCGATCAATTGGCGGACATGCTCACGCGTGCAATGCAAGTCTGTGAGGTGATGGAGGCCAAATCGCCCTTCATGATCACCCCGTCGGATGCTGATCTGAAAGCGCTGCTAGAAGACGTGGAGCGCTTCGGTGCGCATACGATCGCAGGGTTGCTCAGGCTGTTATCGACACTGTACTATCCTCCGGCCGGGAAGAGGCCGATCAGACAGAAAGCGCGCAGGGGTGCCCCGAGCTCGCTGAACTCGTTGAACTGGAGACGCCGCCGTGCGGCACTGAAGAGTCTCCCGTCCCAGCACAGGAAATGAAAGGAGAAAGGCATGCCCCAACCCTCGACCCTCTCCATGTATGAACTCACGATCAACGCCCGCGTAAGTTGGCAGGCTCATAGCCTGAGCACCGCTGGCACAAACGGGTCGAACAAAGTGATGTCGCGCCGCCAGATCCTGGCTGATGGCAGCGAGGCGGATGCCTGCAGTGGCAGCATTGCTAAGCATCACCATGCCGAACTGCTTGCCGAATATCTCGCGGCCACTGGCATCCCGCTTTGCCAGGCATGTCGACACCGCGATGGACGGCGCGTGGCGGCCCTCGTCGAGCGACCGGAGTATAAGAATCTTTCTATTGAGCAGATCCTGCAAGGTTGCGGGCTGTGTGACGCACACGGATTTCTGGTGACCGCGAAAAATGCGAACAGCCATCAGGGAACGGAGGCGCGCTCGAAGCTCACCAAGCACAGTCTGGTGGAATTCTCTTTTGCGCTCGGGCTTCCAGGACGCGCTCAGGAAACCCTGCACCTCTTCACCCGCAGCGGCGAATCGAAGGATGAGGGGCAGATGCTCATGAAGATTCCAGCCCGTTCAGGCGATTTTGCTCTCTTAGTGCGCTACACGAGCGTGGGCATCGGTGTCGATACCTACAGATGGCAGGTGGCCATCATCGATGAACAGCAGCGGCGGAACCGTCACCGCGCGATACTTTCTGCCCTACGCGATGCGTTACTTAGCCCCGACGGTGCTATGACGGCGACCATGCTCCCCCATTTAACAGGGCTCGAGGGAGCGATCGTGGTCCAGAGTGATGTCGGCCGCGCTCCGATGTACTCAGCTCTGAAGGAGGACTTTGTGACGCGACTGGTGGCCATGCAGAGTGACACCTGCCTGGTCTATCCATTCGCAACGGTCGACGCCTTTCATGCGATCATGCAGGACCTCATTACCTCATCGGATCCCTACCTTCCTGCATCCTACCGCCCGGAGCAACAGCAGGAGGGAGATAAATGACTGGAGTGTCCCTGAGCTGGCTCGCGGCCGATGAGCAGCGCCAACAGCGCGCTCATCTCCCCGGCACCCGGCCCGGCTACGGTGCACCTGGCTCTCATTCGAGCCAGTATTGAGCTCTTCGGCCGAGACGTCGTGCGCGATTCCCTCTTTCCCTGGATTCGTGTGGCTCGGGTGCTCATCCGGCCGCCTGAGCGCGTGGCGATCTCGGGGCAGATGTTGCGCGCTTACAAGGCGGGTGAAGACAAGGGACGCGTTGCCATCGGCGAGTCGGTGATCTATCGCGAGATGGCTCATGCCGAGGGAGCTATGACGGTGTACCTTGAGATCCCACTGGAAGAACGGGACACGTGGGAAATCCTCTTGAGAAATATTGGATATTGGGGACAAGCGTGTTCGTTCGCGACTTGCCTGGAGGTGAGGGATTGTGCACCAGAGACGAATGAATGTGCCCAGTCACTTCAGGCAGTAGGGGAGCATGTGCTGCTCCGGCCCTTCTTTTCTTGTGATAAAAGCAGTAGCGAGATGTTTTCCTTTCATTGAAGTGTACTACACGAATACAAACCTTGCAAATTTGTGGAAGAGCTTCCCGTGCATCGTCGTAATTCCGAGAGGCTATGCGCTCCATTGTCACATCTCGGCTTCTCTCGGGCTAAGATATGGAAAACGGCCTAAGAATTCTACTATATATTGAATTATTTGGTATATTCCCGGCCCGGTGAGACTGATGCTGTATGCGTTGGTATCTTGCAGCGGTCCTCTTGAGCCGCCTTTTTTGCGTTTTCGCGCTGCATACTTCAATACATGCAATGCAAAGAGCGCGGA
>CATPCK010000352.1 GCA_955652655.1 uncultured Ktedonobacteraceae bacterium
CAGCATAAGACATTCATAAGGAATATTTTCCTATATCGGGTAAACCGCTCCCCGTAAAAAACAAAACAGTTTCGTCCGCTGACGTCAAAAAATGCGTTGCAAGCAGGCTATGATAGGCCGCGAGCGTAGCTGCTGCCTCGATGGCAATCAACATACCCTCTCTATGCGCCGCGTAGCGTAGCATATGTACCATTGCTTCATGGCTGACACAGATTGCCGTCCCTCCGCTCTCACGTACCGCCTGCAGAATCAGTCGATCACCAATAGCTGATGGCACTCGTAGACCCGCTGCGAGTGTCCTGGCCCGATTGGATTGCCACGCTTCCGCTACTTCATTTCCTTGTTCAAAGGCTCGTACCAGTGGAGCGCAGCCCTCCGCCTGGACAATGATCATCCTGGGCAATCGTTCATGCTCTATCCAACCCAACTCACGTAATTCAGCGAACGCTTTCCACATCCCTACGATACCGGTGCCGCCGCCAGCAGGATAAATGATCGCATCTGGCAGCCGCCAACCAAGCTGTTCAGCAAGTTCAAACCCCATCGTCTTCTTGCCCTCGGCGCGGTACGGTTCTCGCAACGTTGCCATATTAAACCAGCCTCGTTCCTGAGCCAGACTGGCTGCCGTATAACCCGCGTCACTAATCAGCCCGTCAATCAGTACTACTTCAGCCCCATAGATACGTGCCTGTTGAATACACGTTTGCGGCGCATCTTCTGGTGTCACAACAATTGCCGGCAGACCCGCGTGAGCGGCGTATGCCGCCATCGCGGCCCCTGCATTGCCGGCCGTTGGGGTGACTAAACCGCTAGCTCCCAGCTCCAGTGCGCGCGAAACTGCCGCCGCCATCCCTCTTGCCTTAAAACTACCTGTCGGGTTCTGTCCCTCATCCTTGACCAGCAGCCGAGCATCCTTTTCAAGCCCAGGAGGTGCTAAGCGCGGGGCTGCTAATAAAGGTGTCATGCCCTCACCCAGGGTCTGGATATGCGCTTTTTCTCGGACAGGAAGCAGTTCATGATAACGCCACATTGACGCTTCACGCCGTGCGATCTCATCTCTTGCCACATCGCGCCCGACTGCCGCCAGGTCATACCGCGCCAGTAAAGGTCTGGAACAACAGGGACTGATTGTTTGCAGTTGGTCTGCTTCATACTGCCGTTGGCACGCGCTGCATTGCAGATGACTGAGATAGCTGTAACGGGCAACCATACATAATAATATACCACACTCTTACAGTGTTGGCTAAACGAACGGCAATAGAACATTGCCAATCCAACCCGTTTCTGCTACCATACCCTCATGTCAGCACTCCAACAAACAATCCAACCGGGCTGGAACATCGTCGGACAGGAACATGCCATCGATCTGTTGCGCCGCACCCTTGCCGTGCAACAGGTTCGCCATGCCTACCTCTTTACCGGCCCTGATCACATCGGCAAGGCGCTGCTTGCCCACCGTTTCGCCCAGACCTTACTCTGTACTGGTGGGCCAGACCCCCATGTTGCTCCTGAGGCACCGTGCAACGCCTGCCTCTCGTGTCGCAAAGTTTTACACGGCAATCACCCTGATCTGCACATTATCGCCAAGCCCCCTGATAAACAGTTCATCGTAATAGAGCAAATACGCTCCTTGCAGAGCGATTCCGCGCGAAAAACCATGGAGGGGCGGCGCAATGTCTTCATTATCCAGGGCGCGCACGAGATGAACCTGCAGGCTGCAAACTGCCTGTTGAAAACACTCGAGGAACCAGAACCTGACGTCGTCCTTCTGCTCACCGCGCCCGATCCTGGCCAGTTATTACCAACCATTCTCTCCCGTGTACAGCAAATCTCCCTGCACTTGCTCACTGCCGCGCAAATCAAAGCTGCCCTGGAAAAAACATGGAGTGTAGATACGGGTGAAGCCGCTTTAATTGCCGCCCTGGCTGCTGGGCGCGTGGGCTGGGCTGTGCAGGCTGTCGAGGACGAAGACCTGCTCATCGAACGTAGGACCCAACTTGAAACCCTGGCCACGTTGCCTGGAGCTGGTAATGTGCAGCGCTTCGAGATAGCCCAGCGCCTCAGCGCCGATCCCGAAAAAACACGTGCTATACTAGAGTTGTGGTTACTTTGGTGGCGTGATATGGTATTAGTGGCGCACCAATGCCTTGACTTGACTGTCAATGTAGATATGCGACACATGTTAGAGCAGCAGGCCGCGATCGTTGGCATGAGAGAATGCGAGCGCATGGTCCATGCCGTCTTAGATACAATGGAAGCTCTCGATCAGAACGTCAACACGCGCGCTGCACTAGAGGTCCTGATGCTGGACGTGCCCAAGATCAAAATGTAGGGGCGGCCCTCACGGCTGCCCTGGATGGTCATCCCGGTCGGGCCCCTGGGCATTCCAGGCTACCTTGCCCAAATTACCAGTGATGCAACAACGGGAGCTTTAAGCAGTGTTAACAGACGTATGCTAATGTAGTAAAATGTATGTATGGAGAATACATATACGCCTAGGCAATTTGGGCAACTCATTGGGAAGTCTGTCAACACCTTGCAGAAGTGGGACAGGCAAGGAAGACCTGGCACTTGATGACCGCGAGTGGGCATGCGAACAATGCGGAGCGGTCAATGAGCGTGATTTCAATGCATCCCTCAACATCAGGGATGAAGCCCTCCGTTTGGTAACGGATGTCCCGGTTGTGGCTTCGTCGGGACACAAATTCGCCTGTGGAGCGGGAAGCGCTGGCTCTCTCCGTGGAGAGAGTGAACCTTTCTGCGATGAAGCAGGTACGAAGATGTTGTAATACGTTTTACTACATTTGAGAAAGCAGGAATACTCAATGCGCACCGATTTCCAACACCTACTCATTCAAGAAGATAATCATGTACTCAAGATCTCGATGAATCGCCCTGAAGTCTACAACGCCTTCAATGATACGATGCTGGACGAGCTTGGAGAGGTTCTGGAAACAGCCGCGCAGGATGCGGCTGTGCGTTGCGTTGTCCTCACGGGCGCGGGCCAGGCCTTTGGCTCTGGACAGGACCTACGCAGCTTTGCCCCGATCCGCGCCAGCAGAGGGGATACACCCATCAAAGTTAGCGAGCACTTGCACAAATATCATCGCATTGTCCGCGCCATTCGCAGCATGCCAAAGCCAGTCGTCGCGGCGGTACAGGGCGTTGCCGCTGGCGCATCCTGTAATATTGCGCTTGCCTGTGACATGCGTATCGCTGCCGATAATGCGCGTTTTATCGAAGCCTTTGCCAGGATCGGACTTGTCCCTGATGCGGGCGGCGGCTTTTTCTTGCCGCGCCTGGTAGGAATAGGGAAAGCTATGGAACTGGCGATGTTAGCCGACGAGGTGAGTGGCCAGGAGGCTGAGCGCCTCGGACTCGTCAATCGTTGTGTCCCTCTGGATGAATTTGAGGAGGCGATCGAGGCCTTTGCTCAACGCTTAGCTGCTGGCCCAACACATGCCTATGCGCTCATCAAAGAACTGATGAATAAATCGCTTGAAAGCGACCTTGAGACCATCCTCAGGTTTGAGGGAGAGTTGCAAGATATCGCTATCAATACCGCAGAC